>JAYVNU010000111.1:0-17057 GCA_043758345.1 Lacisediminihabitans sp. | reverse complement strand
CGCATCGGGGTTGCAGACATCGTTTGCGCCGATCACCAGTGCGATGTCGCACGTGTCGAAGGCGGCGTTCGCCTCGTCGAGCTGCAGCATCTGGGTGTAGGGGACGTTGGCTTCCGCGAGCAGCACGTTCATGTGCCCGGGCATCCGACCGGCAACCGGGTGGATCGCGTACGTCACGTCGATGCCGTGGTCGGTGAGCAGCTTCGCGAGATCGGCCGCCTCGTGCTGGGCCTGGGCGGCGGCGAGCCCGTAGCCCGGCACGATGATGACGTGCTGTGCGTAGGCGAGCTGGATGGCCACATCATCGGCCGTTACCTGGCGAACGTTCGTGAGGTCGGCATCCACCGGTCCACCGAGGGCTGCGTTGTCGGCCGTTCCGAATCCGCCGAGCATGATGCTTCCGACCGACCGGTTCATGGCCTTCGCCATCTGGAGGGTCAGGATGGTTCCGGCTGCCCCGACGAGAGCCCCGGCGATGATCATGGCCTGGTTGTCGATCGCGACGCCGGCCATGGCGACGGCGAGGCCGGTGAGCGCGTTCAGCAGCGAGACGATGACCGGCGCGTCCGCCCCTTCGATCGGCAACACCGTCAGCACCCCGAGGTCAACTCAGCCGAGATCGCTGTCTCCATCCATGACGGCGGCATCGCCCTCCGCGGTGAGGTCGGCACCCTCCCGGAGCGACTCGCCGCCGTTCACGCCGCGCTCCGGGTAAAGGGCGTCTCCGCCATCGCCGACGAGATCACCATCCGCGACACGGCAGTCGGCGGGCACAGCGACACCGAGATCGCCGCGGACGTTCAACACATCATCAATGGGACGAACGGTCTCTCGAGCGTCACGGCTCAGGTCGTCGACCACGCCGTCATCCTCAGCGGAGACGTCGAGTGGGACTTCCAGCGCGAGTTGGCCCGACGAGCGGTCGAACAGCTCGTCGGGGTTCGGCGGGTGAGCAACCGTATCGAGCTGACGGAGCGTCCGTCCGCCGTCGACATGGAGGAGCGCATCCGCACAGCGCTCGTTCGTCACGCGACGGTCGATGCCAGCGCGATCATCGTCTTGGTCGACCGCGGCGAGGTGACACTCGACGGTCACGTCGAGTCGTGGATCGAGAAGAATCAGGCTGCGCAGGCTGTATGGGCATCGCCGCACGTCACGCGGCTGGTGAACCACATCGAGGTGCGTTCGCTGTAGCCGGCGCCCCGTTCCGGTGGTCGAGCCTGTCGAGACCCGACCCGCAGCAGAACCGCGAGCTGCGTCTCGACCTCATTGCCAATGAAGTCGACCGCGGCGACCACGAAAAGCCTGCCCGGCCCGACGAATTCGAGGTGCAGATAGGTGACCTTGTCGATCTGCGGCCGCTCGAGCAGCACGGCTAGGAGTTCGTTGCGGAGGTCCGCGTCGGGAATCTGGCCGACCAGGAAGCGGCGGTTGCGGTCGATCAGCACGACCGCGACGATGCCGAGCAATACGCCGATGAGGATGGATCCGATGGCGTCGAAGATCGCGAGCCCGGTCAGTTGGTGCAGCAGGATGCCGAGAAACGCGACGACGAGGCCGACGAGGGCTGCGGCATCCTCGGCGAAGACCGCTCGAAGCGTCGCGTTCGAACTGGTGAGAGCGAAGGCCCCAGTGCTCTTGCCGAGGGCCCTTCCGCCCGTTCGAGCCTGCCGGTAGGCCAGGCTGGACGAGATGCCCTCGAGCACCGCCGCTACGGCGAGAACGATGTAGTTCACGAGGAAGTCCGCATCTTTCTCGAGGGCGAACAACTGCTGATAGCCGTGCACTATCGACACGATGGCACCGGCGGTGAAGATGCCGAAAGCGGCGAACATCGACCAGACGTAGGCTTCGCGACCGTAGCCGAGTGGATGCGGCGCGTCCCGTTCTCGCACCGACCGGCGATGAACAGGAAGATCTGTTTTCCGAAGTCCGCCCACGAGTGCGCGGCTTCGGCGACCATTGAGGCCGAACCGGTGAGAACCGAGGCGATCGTCTTGGCGACGGCGACGAGCAGGTTCGCGCCGAGAGCGACGACGACCGTCAGCGAACCGCCGGTCTTCTCTTTGGTGGGGTCAGCCATCCACTTAAGTCTGCCAGTGCTGTGAGGTCGTCATGGCTGCAGTCGGTCGATCGTCCAGTTGCCGTCGTCCGTGAGCGTGTAGCGGATGCGGTCGTGCAGCCGCGAGGTGCGCCCCTGCCAGAATTCGAGGCGATCGGGTCGCACCCGGAAACCGCCCCAGCTTTCGGGACGTGGCACCTCCCGGCCCTCCGGGTACCGCTCTTCCAACTCTCGGACGCGGGCCTCCAGCTCAGCACGGTTCGCGATCGGCTGCGACTGGTGACTGGCCGTCGCGGCGATTTGCGATCCGTGCGGACGGCTCGCAAAGTAGGCAGCGCTGACCTCCGGCGTGGTCGGGTAGGCGCTGCCGTAGATGAGAACCTGTCGGTGCTGCGTATACCAAGGGAAGACGATCGAGACGAGCGGATTGGCAAGCAGCGCTCGGCCCTTGCGGGAGGTGTAGTCGGTGAAGAACTCGAGGCCGTCGCTGTGAACTCCGCGCAAGAGCACGGTGCGGCTGCTCGGCCGACCGTCGGGGTCGATGGTCGCGAGCACCATGGCGTTCGGCTCGTAGACACCGTCGCTCTCGGCGCTGTCCAGCCAGGTAGCGAGCTGCACGAACGGGTCTGGGTCGACATCCGCTTCCGACAGTGAGACAGGCCCGTAGTCGGTGTGTCGGGTGAGTGATACTCCATGGACGACGGGGCCGGGCTGTGTCGAGTCTGTACTGGTCATAGTCCATTAATACTCCGTGGCTGACTTCTGGAGCTGCCGTGCACTGTCCGGGCAAGCTGCGGATAACATTCTCGTACTGACGGCACAGGGGCGGATGGATGACGAATTTCGATGGGGTGGCCCCGAGCCCCCTTCGTTCGCGGCGTGCTCGCGCCGCCCGGTCACCCAAAAAGAGCGGGATCAGGATGCTCCGCGACATCCTCCTCATCGCGCTCGTCGCCGTCCTGCTGTCGTTCGTCATCAAGACCTTCCTGGTGCGCTCGTTCTACATCCCGTCAGGATCGATGGAGAACACGCTGCAGATCAACGATCGAATCCTGGTGAACGAACTCGTGCCGAACGTCATTCCGATTCAGCGCGGCGACGTCATAGTGTTCACCGATCCCGGCGGGTGGCTCGGCACGGACGGGCCACCGCCGACCACCGGAGGCAACCCCGTGAGCAAAGCGATCGGATGGATTCTCACGCAGGTCGGTCTCGCAACCGCCGACAGCAACAACCATCTGGTCAAGCGCGTGATCGGCCTGCCAGGCGATACGGTCTCCTGCTGCAACGCCTTCGGTCAGGAGGTCGTGAACGGCGTGCCGTTGAACGAGCCCTATATCGCCGTGCCCCCGGGCGCTCGCGCGGTGCCTTCCACCTTCTCCATCACTGTGCCGCCGGGCGATCTCTGGGTCGAGGGGGACAATCGCGACTCTTCGGCAGACTCTGCGTACCGGCTGGACCGCCACCTGGAGAGTTTCTTCGTGCCCATCCGGGATGTCGTCGGTCGCGCTGACATCATCACCTGGCCGGTGCAACGGTGGGCACCTCTCAGCAGCTACCCCCTCGTTTTCGGCGGAACCGAGCGGGCGAAATAGTCTGTTCAGCGCTGCTACCGTGATGCGCCTCGATTCCGGCCTGATCGCCGGTCGCCAGATTCCGGGAGCGCTCCGGCAGGCTGGTGACCCTGCGTGATCGCTTAGACTCATTGTGACGACATCGATCCGGCCATCACCGGGGAGTCGCCGGAAGAACGGCGCGAGCCGTGCCGGAAAAAAATCGGCACAGCAGAAGCTCATTAGAACCGGATGTACACGAGTGGCTCCGAAGCACGATGAGGTGTGACGGTTGCAAGCGGGGTGGTACCGCGGCCGTGAGGTCGTCCCCGCGGAACACAGCAACCAGGAGCACACGATGTACCCACGCAGCGAACGGCCACAGGGCGGCGCGTCGCTCACGCCGAGCCCGAACTTCCCCGAGGTCGAGCGCGGCATCCTCGCCTTCTGGAAGGGCGACGACACGTTTCGGGCGTCGGTCGAGCAGCGGAATGGATGCGAGGAGTGGGTCTTCTACGACGGCCCGCCGTTCGCGAACGGCCGTCCGCACTACGGGCACCTGCTCACCGGCTACGCGAAGGATCTCTTTCCGCGCTACCAGACGATGCGCGGCAAGCTGGTGCACCGGCGCTTCGGCTGGGACACCCACGGTCTCCCTGCGGAGCTCGAGGCGATGCGCCAGCTCGGCATCACCGAGAAGCAGCAGATCGAAGATATGGGGATCGCCGTCTTCAACGCGAAGGCGCGCGAATCGGTGCTCGAGTACACCGAGGAGTGGGAGCAGTACGTCACCCGACAGGCGCGCTGGGTCGACTTCGAGAACGACTACAAGACCCTCGATATCACGTTCATGGAGTCGGTCATCTGGGCGTTCAAGCAGCTCCATGACAAGGGTTTCGCCTACGAGGGATTCCGCGTGCTTCCCTATTGCTGGCACGACGAGACACCGCTGTCGAACCACGAGCTGCGGATGGATGACGACGTCTACCGCATGCGCCAGGACCAGTCGGTCACCGTGACGTTCCCTCTCGACGGAGCGAAGGCGGAGAGCCTCGGCCTTACCGCCGTCAAGGCTCTCGCCTGGACGACCACCCCGTGGACACTCCCGACGAACCTCGCGCTCGCCGTCGGACCATCGATCTCGTACGCCGTCGTTCCGAGCGGACCTCTCGGTGCAGCGGATGGCTCGGCAGAAGGCTCGGCCGACTACCTGCTCGCCGCCGACACCGTCGCCGCCTACGCGGGGGAGCTCGGCTACGGGTCGGCCCCGGCCGCCGTCTCGGCGGTGAGCCGAACTATCCTCGGCGTCGAACTGGCCGGAGTGAAGTACGGCCGTCTCTGGGATTATTACGCGGATACCGAAGTCTGGGGCACCGAGAACGCGTGGCAGATCCTCGTCGCCGAGTATGTCGCCACCGGCGAGGGAACCGGCATCGTGCATCAGGCGCCCGCCTACGGTGAAGACGACCAGCTCACCTGTACCGCTGCTGACATCCCGGTCATCATCTCGGTTGACGATGGCGGAAAATTCCTCCCGATCATCGAGGATGTCGCCGGCCTCCAGGTCTTCGACGCCAACAAGCCCCTCACTCAGAAGTTGCGGGCCGACGGACGGCTGCTGCGTGTCGCGAGCTATGAGCACAGCTATCCGCATTGCTGGCGCTGTAAGAATCCGCTCATCTACAAAGCTGTCTCGAGCTGGTTCGTGAGCGTGACGAAGTTCCGCGATCGCATGGTCGAGCTCAACCAGCAGATCAACTGGGTGCCGGACAACGTCAAAGACGGCCAGTTCGGCAAGTGGCTGTCGAATGCCCGCGACTGGTCGATCTCGCGCAACCGTTACTGGGGCTCGCCGATCCCGATCTGGAAGAGCGACGACCCGAACTACCCCCGCGTCGACGTCTATGGCTCGCTCGACGAGCTCGAAGCCGACTTCGGGGTGCGGCCGAGCGATCTGCATCGCCCGTACATCGATGGGTTGACGCGTCCGAATCCGGATGACCCGACCGGCCGTTCCACGATGCGCCGCATCGAGGATGTGCTCGACGTCTGGTTCGACTCCGGCTCGATGCCGTTCGCCCAGGTGCACTATCCCTTCGAGAATGCGGAGTTCTTCGAACAGCACAATCCGGCCGACTTCATCGTCGAATACATCGGGCAGACCCGCGGCTGGTTCTACATGCTGCACGTGCTCTCGACGGCGCTGTTCGACCGGCCGGCGTTCCGCAATGTGATCAGCCACGGCATCGTGCTCGGCAGCGACGGGCAGAAGATGTCGAAGTCGCTCCGAAACTATCCCGACGTCTTCGAGGTCTTCGATCGGGATGGCGCGGATGCGATGCGCTGGTACCTGATGTCGTCATCCGTCATCCGGGGTGGCAATCTCGTCGTCACGGAGGAGGGCATCCGCGAAGGCGTGCGGCAACTGATGCTCCCGCTTTGGAACAGCTACTACTTCTTCAGCCTGTACGCAAACGCCTCCGGGTACACCGCCTCCTGGCGCACCGATTCGACCGATGTGCTCGACCGCTACCTCCTCGCGAAGACCCACCAGGTCGTGCTCGACGTGACAGCGCACCTCGACAACCTGGACAGCCCTCTCGCGGCCGCCTCGCTTCGCGACTTCGGCGACGTGCTGACCAACTGGTACGTGCGCCGCAGCCGCGATCGATTCTGGTCGGGTGACAGCCCTGACGCCTTCGATACTCTCTTCACGGTGCTCGAAACGCTGTGCCGCGTTGCTGCCCCATTGCTGCCTCTCGTCACCGAGGAGATCTGGAAGGGGCTCACCGGCGATCGGAGCGTGCACCTCACCGAGTGGCCGTCCGCCGAGAGCTTCCCGGCGGATGACGCACTGGTCGCGACCATGGACCGGGTGCGGGAGGCGGTCTCGGTCGGCCTCGGCGTGCGCAAGGCGACCGGGCTGCGGGTGCGCCTTCCGCTGCCGAAGCTCACGGTGGTCACGACCGACCCGCGGGGTCTCGATGGCTTCGCCGACATCCTCCGTGACGAGTTGAACGTCAAGGCCGTCGAGTCGATCGAGCTCACGGAGCACAGCCTCGAGTCGTTCGGCATCACCCGCAGCCTGACGGTGAATTCACGCGCGGCTGGCCCGCGCATCGGCAAGCAGGTGCAAACGGTCATCCGCGCCGCGAAAGACGGCGACTGGCAACCGAACGGCGAGAACGTCGTCGTCGGCGGTGTCGAGCTGCTGCCCGGCGAGTTCGAGACGACGTTCGAACTCCCGATCGGGGCCGACGCGATCGCCTTCCTCGCCGACGGCGGACTCGTCATCCTCGATACAGCAGTGACTCCAGAGCTTGCCGCCGAGGGTCTGTCGCGCGACCTGACCCGCGCCGTGCAGGAGACCCGCAAGGCGGCCGGGCTCGACGTGAGCGACCGCATCGATCTCGCACTGTTCTTCGCATCGCGCGACGAATTCCACAGCGTCATGCCGTACCGCGAGACCATGGCTCGAGAGACCCTTTCCCTCGAATTCGAGGCGTATTGGACAGGCGAGACCGTTGCGGAAATCTATGCCGCGCAGCATGGCCGCGTCGGTGCATTCCGCGCCGTCGTTACGGCGGGCCAATACTCTAATTCCGGCGACATCGTCGTCGAACTCACAATCCACGGAGCTGCAACCGATGTCTGACCTGACCGACGATCCGGAGCTCGGTGACGACGCTCTCTTCCAGAAGGACGCGGATGTCGTCTACGACGAACTCCTCTCCCGCATCGGAGAAGGCAACGCGCAACCGCGGCTCGCGCCGACCAGGCGTGTCGTCGAGTTGCTCGGGGATCCGCAGCGGTCCTACCCGATCATCCACATCACCGGCACGAATGGAAAGACGTCGACGAGCCGCATCGTCGAATCGATCCTGCGCGCCTACGATCTGCGCACCGGGCTGCTCACCAGCCCGCACCTGGTCAGGGTGAACGAGCGCATCATGATCGACGGTGAGCCGATTTCGAACGAGGCGTTCGTGGCCAACTACCGTGACATCCAGCCCTATCTCGAGATCGTGGATGCCGAACTGATCGGCTCCGGCGAACTGCCGCTGACGTTCTTCGAGGCGCTCACCGCGCTCGCCTTCGCGAGCTTCGCCGACGCACCGGTGGATGTCGCGGTCATCGAGGTCGGCATGGGCGGCGAGTGGGACTCCACCAACGTCGGCGATGGCGTGGTCGCCGTCTTCACCCCGATCTCGCTCGATCACATGTCGCGGCTCGGCAATACGGTTGCGGAGATCGCGCGCACGAAGTCCGGCATCATCAAGCCGCTTGCCGCCGTCGTCACCGCGACCCAGCAGCCCGAGGCGCTCGCGGAGCTCGAGCGGGCGACCGAACTCACCGAGTCGACGATTGCCGTGCAGGGAACGGCATTCGCGCTCGAGTCGAACACCGTCGCCGTCGGCGGACAGGTCATCTCGGTTCGCGGCTTGGCCGGCACCTACAACGACCTGTTCCTCCCGCTCTTCGGCGACCACCAGGCGCAGAACGCTGCCGTAGCGATCGCCGCGGTCGAGTCCTTCCTCGGGGGTGGGAATCAAACTCTCGTCGGCGATGTGCTCGCCGAGGGAATCGCGACGGCATCGTCTCCCGGACGCATGCAGGTCATCGGCATCGAACCGACCGTGATCATCGACGCGGCTCACAACCCCGACGGCGCACTCGCGCTCGCGAAAGGCATTGCGACCTACTTCACTTTCGACGAGGTGGCCGTCGTGATCGGCGTCCTTGCCGATAAGGATGCGCCTGGCATCATCGGCGCCCTCGCGACCTTCGCGACCCGCTTCGATGTCGTCGAGTCCTCCTCGGAGCGTGCGGTTCCGGTGGATGAGCTGGCCGAGACCGTCGCGCGACTCATGAGCGAGGATGCGACGTTCCGCCACGACTCCGTCAGCGCCGGGATCGAGGCCGCACGGGAGTGGGCATCCACTGCTCCGCGTCGCGGTGTCGTCATCACCGGATCGATAACCCTGGTCGGTGACGCGCTGGTGTTGGCCGACGGCGAGGGCTGGAAACGATGAGCGCCGCACCGGCGCGAAAGCCGCGGCGAAAGCGCGGAGCGCAGGAGTCGCTGCTCTCGATCGTGCTGCTGCTCGAGGCGATCGTCATGTTCTTCGTGATCCTCGTCGCGTACGGGCTCCGGGTGCTTCCCCTCGGCGTGATCTTCGGTGGGGGAGCGGCGCTCGTCGCGGCGATGCTCATCGTCGGGCGCTACCTCCGCCATCCGGTGGCGGTATGGATCGGATGGGCGCTGCAGGCCGTACTCATCCTGCTCGGACTGCTCATCAACGTCATGTACGTCATCGGAGTGCTGTTTCTCGCACTCTGGATCTATTGCTTCATCATCGGTCGACGCCTTGATCGTCGTAATGCCCAGTTCGCCCCTCAACCGTAATCCGCCAGCCCTCGTATCCACACCAAGGAGATCTCGTGACCGACATCCAGGAAACCCTCGTTCTCGTCAAGCCCGACGGCGTCTCACGCAATCTGACCGGTGAGATCCTGCGCCGCATCGAGGCGAAGGGCTACCAGCTCGTCGATCTGAAGCTCGTCGAGCCCAGTCGCGAACTACTCGCGCAGCACTATGAGGAGCACCAGGGTAAGCCGTTCTTCGAGCCGCTCATCGAGTTCATGGAGAGCGGACCGATCATCGCCGCCCGCGTTGCGGGGGAGCGGGTGATCGAGGGGTTCCGCTCACTCGCCGGCACGACGGATCCGACGACGGCCGCGCCCGGTACCATCCGTGGCGACCTCGGACGCGACTGGGGCCTCGCGGTGCAGCAGAACCTCGTGCACGGCTCGGACTCGCCTGAGTCTGCCGCCCGGGAGCTCGCCCTCTGGTTCGACTGAGCGCGCTGTCGCCGCGCCCGTCATTGTTCCGTTTCGGGTCAATTGATCGTGCGCGCCCACGAACATTCGTCCCGAACTCGAACACTAGCCACGCGAACCGCCGAGTCGACGCAGCAGGCTACTTGGTCGAGGTGGTGATGAACGCCATGAAGTCGGCGGAGTTGTTCCATCGCTTGCCGTTCACGAACGCGGTGGGGGTTGCGAATTTTCCCGAACTGGGGTCGACGAGCGCCGCATTCGACGTCGTGCGCGCCGTCGCCTTTGTCACCCAGGAAGAGTAGGTCTCGTCGTCGATGCACTTCGTCACCTGCGCATTCTCGGCACCCGCATTCTTCACAAGGGTCTTCATGGCGGAATTGGTGAGCCCGGAGGAGCCTTCGGCCGGCTGATTGCTGTAGAACACCGTCTGCACGTCGAGGAATTTGCTCGGCTCGAAGTTGGCGACGCATGCCGCCACATTGGCAGCGCGGCTCGCAAACCGGCTTCCCGGATAGTTGGCATCCAGAATCGAGATCGGATGCACTTCCAGCGTCGCCTTCCCGCTCGTGACCAGAGAGGCGATGCCTGAGGAATAGCTGGCCTCGAAGCTCTTGCACGCCGGGCAGGCCCAGTCGACATAGGTGACGATGTGAGCCACTCCCGAGTCGGTCAGCGCGTCGGTGGCGGTGACGGCCGGAACCTTGTTCACCGAGACGGCCGCGGTCGTCGTTGCGGTAATCGCGTTGCCACCGCCGGTGAACAGGATGCCGTCGCTCGCCATATTCTTCGGGGACACTTTCGACGCCGTGCCAGCGGGCGCGCCGTTCATGCCGGTGACCACGAGCACGATCACGGCCGCGATCGCAATCACGGCCACACCGATTCCACCCTGCAGGAAGATCTTGTTGCGGCGCTCGCGCCTCTTCTCGGCTTCCCGCTCAAGTCGAGCCGTTTCACGTGCCGCCTCGCGGCGATCCTTTTTCCCCATGGGACTTGCGGTGCCGGGAGTGGCCATCGTGTATCTACGTTCTCTCGGTGGTGGGCGGTGTGCCGGGTGTGGTCATCGGCCCGGGGCACAGGTGCACTGTGAGGATATCGGACCGCCGCTGGAGGGCAGCGACCTCCGGCTGAATGTCTGCCTAGAAGCGGTTGATCACGTCGAGCTGCACCTGTGCGATGAGAAAGACCGCGAGGTAGCAGATCAAGGTGATCAGCGGAACGTAGGTGTAGGCCACCCGTGCACCCCGTACCGCTCCCGCAGGAAGGGGGATGTTGCCCTCCGTGAAGTTGTACAGCGTCACCAGCCAGAAGGTCGGGATGACGACCGACCAAGTGGCCATGCACCACGGGCACAGGGTGTGGAGATCGAAGATGCTTTGAGCGATCAGCCAGATGATGAAGCCGAGCGCGCCGAGCATCCCGACGTTCAAGGCGATCCAGAACCAGCGGGCGAAGCGTGCTCCGGCGAGGATCATGACACCGACCATAAGCACGGCGATCCACCCGCCGACCCCGATGAGCGGGTTCGGAAAGCCGAAGATCGACCCCTGAGCCGACCCGAGGTTCTTGCCGCACTGCACGAGCACGCTCACATCACAGGTGGGCGCGACATCGGGATTCGTGAAAGTTCCGACCTTGTCGACGACAAGCCGGAAAGCCGCGAAGAATCCGCTGACGGACGCGACGACGAGGAATACGCCGAGGGCGGCGGATGGTGTCTCCCGCGGCATCCCGATGATGGCAATCGCCGCCGCCCCGGCCAGCAGAATCATCTGAACGAGCGGAAACACCGTGAACGCGTGCCCGACGAGCGAGAGATAGACAACCCACACCTCGAAGACCGAGCCGATCAGCAGAAGCGGCGTCAGGCCTATCCACCATCCGCGCCGGAATTCGGCCCCGGCCAGTTGGGCAACCCCCACCGCCAGGATCAGCGCGAAGAGCGCCAGCGCGAAGGCGGATGAGGGAAATCCGAGCTCATTGTCGGCGCCGACCAGCTTCATACCCTTGCCGGCCGCTTCGATGCCCGTGAAGGCGATGACGGTGCTCGCGAAAGACGAGACCACCCCGAGTGCCCCCGCGGCCGTCAACAGCAGTGTCAGTCGATCCGGCCGCGTTCTTGGGTCTGTCGTGGACACTCTCGGATTATCGCATGCCCGAAATGCGGGGTTCGTGGCAATGCATGCGATAATTTGGGGTAGTTGCGGGAGCCGCGCTCCCACGACGCCAAAGAATGCTTACCGGGCACCAAGCCGGGCCACGCACCAACAGCCTGTCGACAAAGACAGGATGTCGGTGAAGAACGTGTCGGATAGCGAGTTCCGAGAGTTTCACCACAAACGAGCGTGACGACGAGCCAGGGCCACACCCGGCCAGAGCCGGTCACGGAGCGTAAGGATTAGCGAAGGCCCGCCGAGGCGGAAGATCGCGTTAGAGAGTACCCGGCGGGTGGCGCGGTTGCCTGGCCCGGGCTAGGAGCACACCAGCGATGGTGGACACACATAACAACACATCCGGCACCAACGAACCGGCCGAGGGCAAGAAGCGCGGTCGGCTGTTCGGACGAAGGTCACAGGCGAAGGCGGCTCAGGTCGCCGTGGCGCCGGTCGTCGAAACGCCCGCCTCGGAAGCGCCGGTCGTCGAAACGCCCGCCTCGGAAGCTCCGGTCGCACAGACCCTCGTCGACACAGTTCCCGCCGTTGTGGCGAGGCCGGTCGAATCGACCTCCGATGAAGCTCTGACCGCAGAAAAGGCAGCGCCGGTCAAGCGCGCACCTGCTCGAAGGGCGGCAGCCGCCAAAACGAAGCCGGACGCGGATGCTGCGTCCGCAGTCGAGGTTCTGAAGACCACCCCGACACGCGGCCGCGCGCGCAAGCCCGCCGCCGAGGACTCGTCGGGCTCGATCACCGAAAACGTCGAGGTGTCGACGGGCTCGACTGCCGAAGGCTCGACCGCCGAGGCGAAGCCTCTTCTCCGTCCGACCACGTCGCTCCTGTTCCAAGCACCGGATCTTCCGGTTCTTCCCGCGCGCCAGAATGACCGCAACCAGAACGACCGCAACCAGAACGACCGCAACGACCGCAACGACCGCGACCGCAACGACCGCAATCAGGTCGGGCGCAACCAGAACGACCGCGACGAGCACGACCGCAACGACCTCGACGACGGCCAGTTCGACTCGGATGAGCCCGGCACCCTCCGCCGCCGTTCACGTCGCCGCGCCGGGGATGAAGACCGCGACTCCGGCAACAGCACCGGTGGCAATGGCAACCCGACCAACACGGTCGTCAAGGTCCGCACCCCGCGGCCGCAGCCCGAGCTGAGCAACGAGCCGACGAAGGTTCGAGGCTCCACCCGTCTCGAGGCCAAGAAACAGCGTCGCCGCGACGGCCGGGATGCCGGTCGCCGTCGCCCGGTCATCACCGAGTCCGAGTTCCTCGCCCGGCGCGAGAGTGTCGACCGGGTAATGGTGGTGCGGTCAAAGTTCGACCGCATCCAGATCGGCGTCCTCGAAGACGGAGTACTCGTCGAGCACTATGTCGCAAAGGCCGCCGATGCCAGCCTGATCGGCAACGTCTACCTGGGTCGCGTGCAGAACGTGCTGCCGAGCATGGAAGCCGCTTTCGTCGATATCGGACGCGGCCGCAATGCCGTGCTGTACTCCGGAGAGGTCGACTGGGAGGCCGCAGCGGAGAATTCTGCCGAGGGCAAGAGCCAGGCACGTCGCATCGAGCTGGCGCTCAAGCCGGGCGACAAGGTGCTCGTGCAGGTCACGAAAGATCCGGTGGGCCACAAGGGCGCACGCCTGACCAGCCAGGTCAGCCTTCCCGGGCGCTACCTCGTCTACGTGCCGAACGGGTCGATGAACGGCATCAGCCGCAAACTTCCCGACACCGAGCGCGCCCGTCTGAAGAAGATCCTCAAAGAGGTGCTCCCGGAGAACGTCGGTGTCATCGTCCGTACCGCTGCTGAGGGCGCGACGGAAGAGCAGTTGACGCTCGATGTCAACCGTCTGACCACCCAGTGGGCGGTCATCAGCGCAGCGCTCGAAAACGTGCAGGCGCCGGCTCTGCTCCACAGCGAACCGGATCTTCTGGTCAAGATCGTGCGGGATGTCTTCAACGAGGACTTCCACACTCTCGTGATCGAGGGCGCGGATGCCGAGGCTACGATTTCGACCTACCTGGGCCAGGTGGCTCCCGACCTCGTCGATCGTCTGCAGGCCTACACGGGAACCCTCGACTCGTTCGACGAGTACCGCATCACCGAGCAGATCGAGAAGGCTCTCGACCGCAAGGTCTGGCTGCCCTCCGGCGGATCGCTCGTCATCGACCGCACAGAGGCCATGACCGTCGTCGACGTCAACACCGGCAAGTTCGTCGGCTCCGGTGGAAACCTCGAAGAGACCGTCACGAAGAACAACCTCGAATCTGCGGAGGAGATCGTCCGACAGCTTCGGTTAAGGGACATCGGCGGCATCATCGTCGTCGACTTCATCGACATGGTGCTCGAGTCGAACCGCGATCTCGTGCTTCGCCGACTCGTCGAGTGCCTGAGTCGCGACCGCACGAAGCACCAGGTCGCCGAAGTCACGTCTCTCGGTCTCGTGCAAATGACCCGCAAGAAGCTTGGACTCGGACTGATCGAGTCGTTCTCGGAACCCTGCGAGACCTGCGCCGGACGCGGGATCATCATCCACCACGACCCCGTCACGAAGCACCGGCAGTCCGCGCAGCCGGAGATCCGTCGCAGTCGCGGCAGCAAGGGCAATGGCGGCGGAAGTAACGGTGGCGGAAGCAACGGTGGCTCCGGCAGCGGTGGCGCAAACGGCGGAGCTCTCAAGGCGGGTAATGGAACCCATGCGATCACCGACGACGTGAAGAACGCTCTCGCCCAGATCGCGGCCTCCACGATCGCGCACACGAACGAGCACCCGACGACGCCGGATGAAGTCCCGGCTGTCGAGGCAGTCGCGACCGTAGTGGATGTCCCGGTGGTAAACATCGAGCATGTCTCGATAGCCGCAGCGGAGGCCGCCGTCGAGATCCTCGACATCCCCGTCACAAAAATGCCGCGCACCCAGCACCGCATCTCGACGCGCGACGCCGAGCAGATTCTGGACTCCGTTCTCGACGCACTCCCGGAGCCGAAGCAGCCCGGCCAGGGGCGTTCGCGAACGTCCCGCCGCGTCTCGAGCGCGGGAAACGTGCACACCACCAACGACTGAGAGCGAAGCATCGCCTGAGTGAAACCTCAGGAAGATTCGCCGGGTCGCGCGGAAGTTCGCGCGACCCGGCGAATTAGGATTCGGCGGGTGACCAGCCCGGTAGCAGAGCGAAAACGAGCACGGGTATCGACGCGAGTCGGTATAGCGATCGGGCTCGTCGGCATCCTCGTGATTTTCGTCGTCCGGACGTTCAGCCCGGCGCTCGGTCCAGGGTCCCTGCCGAACCAACTGCAGGACCTGCTGACGCTGAGCATCAGCGTAATCATCGAGTCGCTGCCGTTCGTGATGCTCGGCATCCTTCTCTCGATCCTCGTGCAGGTGTGGATTCCGGATCGCTGGATGATGCGGGTGCTGCCGCGACATCCGCTGCTTCGGCGTGGAGCGATCTCGTTCATCGGTATCCTGCTGCCCGTCTGCGAGTGTGGCAACGTCCCGCTCGCGCGCGGCCTCTTGGTCAAGGGCTTCAGCGTCTCGGAGTCGATGACGTTTCTGCTCGCCGCTCCGATCATCAATCCGATCACCATTGTGACGACGGGCCAGGCGTTCGGATTCGACAGCCCGATCTTCATCGGCCGGATGATCGGGGGATTCCTCATCGCCAACATGGTCGGGTGGCTGTTCTCGCGTCACCCCGACCAGGACAGCCTCATGACCGCGCGGTTCGCGGCCGAATGCCGTCTGCCGGATGCCCACGAGAACGGGGACAGTCGCTGGGCGTCCAGTATCGATCTCTTTCGTCATGAGGCAGCGACGATCATGCCGGCGCTCTTCATCGGCTCGCTCGTCGCTGGCCTGGTGCAGGTGGCCGTTCCACGATCGATCCTTCTCGGGCTTGGCAGCAATCCGGTCTGGTCGATCGTCGCAATGATGGCGCTCGCGTTCGTCATCTCGGTCTGTTCGAACGTCGACTCTTTCTTCATCCTTCCGTTCGTGGGAACCTTCATGCCGGGTTCGATCACGGCGTTCCTCGTCTTCGGACCGATAGTCGACATCAAAATGCTGACCCTAATGCGCACGACCTTCACGTCGAAGGTGCTCGTCATCCTCGTCGTGGTGGTCGGGCTGCTCAGCGCACTCATCGGGCTGGTCGTGAACTATGTCGCATAGCGTCAGGGAGCACCGGCCGCACAGACACAAACGTCGCACCGCCTGGCAGGTGCTGCAGCGCTGGCAGGGAATCGTGCTCTGCGTGGCCGCTCTCGTCTCGACGGTCTGGCTCGGACTGACGAATCAGCTGATCCTCTACATCCACCCCCGCTACATCGTCTTCACCGTGATTATGGCGGTCATCGGTCTCGCCTTCGTCATCGGCAGCTTCCTTGCACGCCATGACCACGATCACGACGAGGCGCCGCGACGATTCGCACAGCTCGTCTCGGTCGGCGGAACGGTGCTGACGCTCGCCCTGGCCGTCGGGCTCGTCGTCGTGCCGCCCGCGACCCTGACGACGGCGACGGCCGACCAGCGCGTGATCAACTCCGGTCAGCTCGGGTCTTCGGCGAAATCGATCGGCTCGGCGGCATCCGCTCCGATAGGGGCTTCGTCGCGCTTCTCCGTCGCGGACTGGGCGTCGCTGCTTCGGCAAACGAGCGACGAGGCGTTCTATCGCAACAAGGCAGCGGATGTCGTCGGCTTCGTTAGCGCCGACAAGGACGATCCAGACAACCTCTTCTACGTCTCGCGCTTCGTGATCACCTGCTGCGCGGTGGATGCGCAGCCCATCGGGGTCCCGGTCTACCTGCCGAACTGGAAGAACGGTTTCGTGGCCGGCGCCTGGGTGCATGTCGTCGGCAGTTTCGACACCAACCCGTCACGGGGAAGCAAGCAGCCGATCGCTTTGCTTCCGACGTCGACGAAGAAGATCGCGCAGCCGAGTGACCCGTATATTTACTGACGGCAGCGACTCGCGCCAGTTCCGTCGCGGAATCATCGCGACGGTCGTGGTGCTCGCGCTGCTCTGTGCCGGATTTCTCGCGCTCGATTCCACACAGGGACCGAAGCTCGCCAGTGCGTCCATCGACACCACGCAGGTCGTGCGCCAGGCCGGCCAGCAGCTGAGGCTCTTCGCGAATCAGACTATTGCGCGGGTGACATCGCGTGACGTCACCATCTTTCCGGCGACACCGTTCACCGTGCAGAGCCAGGGGCAGGTCATCGCGGTGCAATTCAGCCACCGATTGGAGTACTCGCAACGCTATTCGGTCCGGGTCGCCGGCGTCACGAGCGACGTCCAAAACCAGCCGTCGACGATGCGCTACTCATTCACCACAGCGCCGGCGAGCGTCTACTTCCTCGATCGCGCCGATCCCTCGGTGCCCGGGCAGACTCTGGACAGAATTCTTCTTACCGGTTTGCGCGGTGGCACCGAGAGGGT
>JAYVNU010000110.1:0-5833 GCA_043758345.1 Lacisediminihabitans sp. | reverse complement strand
TCCGAGGCTCAGTTCCTTCGCGCCTGGAAACGATTTCCCGCACGATTGCTGAGGAAGAGGTCGACGCGTTGAGCGCCACGGGGCTGGACTCCTCGAGTGGGGCGCGCAGAGGACTACCTGAGCGGCGACAGCGATGTCAGCCGGCGGGCCCGGGTGAACGCACCCATCGTCGCCACTCGGGTTGGGGCGCATAGCCGTTTACCGACCAGGGCGCATAGCCGTTTACCGACCAGAAGGTGTGGGCGAAATCATGAGAAATCGAGAATGGCGTCGATATCTTCAACAGTGGCGTGGCGCAAAGAAGGCATACATCCAGTGTGGCGGAGCGCGGCCGGACGCGCAGGTACGTGATCACAGCCGGCCAAGGCCGAGCGAGCGCCCCCATGACTAAATCGATCTACGAGAGCCCCGCGAGCTTGGAGAGGTCGGCGGTGAACGCGGCCACATCGGTCAGAAACGCGAAGAACGAGGCATCCGCATCCTCGACGTCACGTGTGGCGCGCCTGGCCAGAGCAGTTCCCATCGGTGTCGCGTGGAGCAGCCGCGCGCGGCCGTCAGTGGGGTGCAGCGCTCTCTCGATGAGTCCTTTTGTCTCGAGCGCACGCAGCACCTGGGAAGTCATCATCACGTCGGTGGCTGCAAAATCCGCCAACTCAGCCTGGGTGATCTGCCGTTCCGTTTCGGCAGTATGTAGCCAGACCAGGCACGCGAGCAGTACGTATTGAACATGGGTGAGCTCGTGCGGTGCGAGCGCAACTCTCATAGCGGACTGCCAGCGGTTGGTGACGTGCCACAGCGAGCAACTCGCTCATCGCGACCGGAAAGTTGCCGCTGATCTGGGTCCCGAGCTCTGGACCGACCTCGTCGGCGCTGGTGCCCGTGATCTCCAGCTCGTGCGTGACCGAGGTTCCTCCGTCAGGGTTCGGGGTCAAGCGGTGGCGAAAGGTGAGCGTCAGATCCCCGAAATCGGTCTGATCTGCATAGACGTCACCATGTTCGAGTTCTGTGATGGTCGATTCCATCGAGTCTTGCCCCTGCGGGATGACCGTCAGACGAGTTCCAACTTCGATTCAATTATTCTAGCCAGCGCGAAAGTCAGCGCGAGTAGCCGCCGCTGTTCAGCTCGAGATGTTCTTCCTGCGGAACCACCACACGGCCACCACGGTGAAGACCAACGCGTAGATCAGCGCGGAGAGCAGCGAATCGGCGACTGGCCCGTAGTCGATGCGCGCGACGAAGAACTGGCGGAAGGCATCCGTATTCCAGGTCGGCAGGTAGTTGCGCACGATGCCGAGATCCGGGATCCGCTCGAGGATGCTCGACAGGATCGAGGTGATCACGACGCCGCCGGCCGCGGCGAGCGGTGCCTCAGCCATGACGGTGAACATCGTACCGAGGGCGGCGGCCCAGGCCAGATGAACGCAGATCACAGCGACAGCGGCGAGGATGCGCAGCATCGATTCACCTATCCCCAACTGCGGTCCGACCGGAATCTGGATGCCGCCACCCCCGTACGAGATCGTGCCGACCAGCAGCGACATGCCGGTGAGCAGCACAATTCCGACGACCAGCACGGTCGACGACACCAACACCTTCACGAACAGCAGACGGGTGCGACCTACCGGGATGGTGAGCAGATATTTCAGCGTCGACCTGGATGCTTCGCCCGCGATCATGTCGCCGAACAGCAGCGCGACGACGAGGGTCAGCAGAAAACCGGCCGTGATCACGAGGATGAACGCGGTGAACGTCGTGCCGCTGGCTTGCGCGAAGGCGGCGAGATCGGTGCGTCCCGCAGCGGGTCCACCTGCACCGCCGATCAGGAGCGCGAGACGCACCACGATCGGCAACAGCGCGAAGATGATCAGCACGACCCGCACCCGCCACTGGCTGATCTGACGGGCGAACTCGACACGGATCGGCAATGTGTGGTGCACTCTGTCGGTCGCCAGTGGAATCGGTCCGGGCGCCCACGGTGCTACCCGGGTGGTGCTCATCAGATGATCCCTTCCGTGCCGACCATCGCGAGGAAGGTCTCCTCGAGGTGCCGTCCGCGAGCAACCGACCGCACTCCGATGCCGGCCGCGACGAGTGCGGAGACTACATCCTCGGAGGAGTGTTCTGCCGGCAGCACGCGGATCGTGCCGGACGCGGTGATGGATGCCTCAGCGCCCTCGAGCCGTTCTACCGCGAGCACCGCGGCCGCGGCATCCGTCACCTCGATCGTAAGTTCACTCGTCTCCCCGGCCAGCTCCGCCACTGTGCCCTTGGCCACGAGTCGCCCGCGCGCCATCACCACCACATCGGAGCAGGTCTGCTCGACCTCCCCGAGCAGATGCGATGACACGATGACCGTCCGCCCGCTCTCGGCGTAGCGCCGAAGAACCCCGCGGAGGGCGAAGATCTGCGGAGGGTCGAGGCCGTTGGTCGGCTCGTCGAGAATCAGCAACTCCGGCATCCCGAGCATCGCTTGCGCGATCGCGAGCCGCTGCTTCATCCCCTGGCTGTACCCGCCGACCCGGCGATTCACGGCCGTGCCGAGGTCGGCGATGGCGAGTGCTTCGGCGATCCGTGCCTCACCGGCCGGGCGACCCGACGCGGCCCAGAACAGTTGCAGGTTTCGACGTCCTGAGAGGTGCGGGAGAAAGCCCGGACCCTCGATGAAGCAGCCGACCCTCGTCAGAACCCGGGAGCCGGGCGTGACTCTCTCGCCGAAGATCTCGACCTCTCCGGCATCGGGGCGGAGCAACCCGGTGACCATACGCAGAGCGGTGGTCTTGCCCGCCCCGTTCGGCCCGAGCAAACCGAGAACCTGGCCGCGCTGCACGCTGAAGGTGAGGTCATCGACGGCGCGGAATCCGGCTCGGTAATTCTTCGAGAGGCCGCGGATGACGAGGGGCGGTGGATCCTCGTGCCGTGCGACCGTGCGGGGCGCCGTACGGTCGCGTCGCCGGTCGGACAGCGCGGCGAAGATCGCCAGCGCGAGGCCCAGAAGGAGCACGATCGGGATCCCGATCAGGTCAGCGCTCGGCGCTGTGCCGGCGGTCGCGGACGGGTCCGCCGAGACCACCGTCGGCAGCGAAATCCCGCCCGCATTCCTCAGCACGAAGGTCGCCGGTGTCGGAGATCCCCGGTAGCCGGCATCCGTCGTGCTCAGCGAGAGCTGCACAGAATCGCCGCTCTCGAAGCGCCAGGTCGTCGCCGGGAGGGTGAACTTCACCGGGACCATCGATCCGTCTGCCGGAAGCGTTACGCGCACGGGCTCGACCCCGCCTCCCACAGCGATATTCGACCCGCCGGCGGTGACCCGGAGTTGTGCGAAGATCACGACGGCGACCGGGGAGGCAGCCGTGCCCGCCGAGGGCTGGCCGCGGTGCCGGAAGTTCGGCAGACCGATATCGACGGTCACGGTCGGAGACCCGACGAGAATGACCGGCGACGTGATCGGCGCTGTCGTGTATCGAGCGACCTGCGACTGCTGTGCGGTGGCGACAGAACTCGAGACTCCTCCGATGACGGAGTCGAGTGCCCCCGTTCCCGGCAGGGAAGTGATCGTCGCCGGAAGCGCTCCGGGAGGATTGGCGATGATGTGGAACTGACCGGGCAGCGGGAGCGTCGTCAGTCCGGCCTGATCCTCGAGACCGGGATACGTGGTGGCGACGCGCGTCTCTCCGAAAGATCGGGCCGATGTCGGCACCGTGAACTGAAACTGCTCCGATCCGGGTCTGGTGACCGCGAAGCCCTTCAGCCGGTCGGACAGCCAGCTGTCGACGGTGGCGCTCGTACCCCCGGTTTGGTTGCCATCGTGACCGCCGGCGAACCATGACACCTTCACATCGGTTCCGGCGGCGGCGATCTGGCGGGCGTTCGCATCCGCCTGGTCGAAGCCGAAGAGGGTGTCCTGGCGACCCTGCAGCAGCAGGGTTGGAGCCTTCATTCCGCTGAGAACGGAGTCCGGAGAGGATGCCGAGAGCAGCGCCCGATCGCCGGCATCGAGTTGCCCGCCCCCGACCAGCTTCGTATAGAGGGCGCAGAGCTGCGCGGTGAACCGCCCGCAGGCGCCATCGAATGGTGACGAGGCCGCCCCGAAGAGCTGCGCGGCCCAGGCCTGCTTGAAGACCCCGGGTTCGGACGGGGTTGCATCCGTCGCCGTCGACTGCGGCACGAGGGCCTGCGCGAGGTCGCTCCAGGTGATTGCGGCGACCACGGTGTCGATGCGGGGGTCGGTCGCGCCGAGCATCAGCGCGAGCGCGCCACCGTAGGAAGCGCCGACTACACCGACCACCGGGTTGCCATTGTGCTTCTCGACCTCTGGGCGGGCGGCGAGCACATCCACTAGCCGCTTCGCATCAGCGACCTCGTAGTCGAGGGAGTCGAGTGAGATCTGCCCGCCCGAGCGTCCGAACCCGCGCGCCGAGTAGGCGAGCACGACGTATCCCTCGCCCTGCAGGCGTTTCGCATCGCCGGCGAGCGAGCTCTTCGACCCCCCGAAACCGTGGGCGAGTAGCACGGCCGGAGCGGGCTTCGACGGTGCAGGCAGGTAGAGGTCGACGTCGATGGGGATGGTGCTGGATGATCCTGGAGCCATCGGCACCGCCACCCGAAAACTGTCCTTCGCTCCGGGGGCCCGTTCGGCCCCCGAGGCAGCCGTCGCCACGCCGGGAATGCCGCTCGCCACGCCACCCGCGAGCAGGAACACTGTGCCGATCACCGCCGCACCGATCGCAGCACGCCACCCGCGGGCGCTGAATCGGCTCATGGATTCGTCCTTCGCGTGACGGGGAGCGGCGGAAGTGTTCGAGCCTACGTGATCGCACCTTAGAGAGCATTCAGGTGTGTTTCGTGCGGCAGCGCCCGTGCGGCATCCACCTCCCGTTTCTGCGACCACCACTCTGTTCGTACATCGCGGTGGTCGCCAAACCGCGCGATGGTCGGTCACGTTGCCCTCGACGCATCCCGAGTGACGCGGTTAACTGGCGGCATGACCCTCGACACCGCCATGACCGTTACCGCAGCAGTGCTCGCCGCACTCGCGGGCGGGGTCTATTTCACTTTCGCAGCGATGGTGCCCCCGCCCTCCGAGCACTTCCCGCGGCACAGGCGACCAGCGCGATGCGGCGCATCAACGTCTCGGCGGTGCGTCCGCCCTTCATGGTGGTCTTCGTCGGCGGAGCGCTGACCTGTGCCGCGTTCGCCCTGGTGGGCTTCGTGATCACGATCGTCCGTAATGTTCCGCTCAATAATGGCTTGGCGGTCGATTCGCCCTCGACCGATGCTCGCTGGAGAAGGTTCGATCGCAGCTGGGGCAGGGCTAACATCGCGCGATCGTTGGCGTCGATCCTCGGTTCGGTAGCCCTCACCGCCTCACTGTCGGGGAGTTAGCACGACAATCGCTTCTATGAACTCTCCGGCGACGCGACGCGACGACCTGGCCGACCTCATCGGGCGTCCGACGACGCCACTCGAGGCGGGCCTGCGTGCGGCTCGACCACCCGCTCGGGGCGTCCCGGTCGTGAACGCCGACCTCGACATCCGGTCCCCAGAGTGCGAGACGTTCCTGGCAGGCGCCGCACGGCGCGAGCACGAGTAAACCAGAGCTGTTCGATTCGCGGCCTACGCAGATCGTGGCGATGACCGCTCGCCCGCTCGAGTACGCCATCATGAACGGGCCCGTCTCCGCGCAGAGACTCATGGCGGCGTTGATGTTGCTCAGCGAGACGCCGGTGAAGACCGAGCCGTCATCGAGGTAGGCTGCCGCGGCAACACCGGAGGAGTTCGGCCATCTGCGATCGAGCTGGTCGAGGGCGGCGTCGAAAAGGGTTTGGTCGGCTTC
>JAYVNU010000109.1:0-5918 GCA_043758345.1 Lacisediminihabitans sp. | reverse complement strand
GAACGCCGGAAAGGTGTCTAGGCCGAATCCGGCTACGCCTGGAGCACATACCCGACGTTGCGAATGGTCCGAATCCGCAGGTCCGATTCCACGCCTTCAAGCTTCTTCCTGAGCTGCGAGATGCGGACTTCGACGCTGTTGGAGTTGGGGGTTTCCCAGCCGTACAAGTGAGACTCGATGTCGGCCCGCGAGAAGACCCGTTCGGGCGTACGCATCATCAGTTCCAGAATCCTGGCCTCATGTTCGGTCAGGGTGGCGGTCTCGCTGCCGACGGTGAGGGTCAGGCTGCTGCTGCTGAGGCTGGTGTTGCCCAGATTGACGCCGGTACCGGACGCGGTGCGCCGCAACAGGGCTCCGATCCGGGCGTCGAGTTCCGGCATGGCGAACGGCTTGGTGAGGTAGTCGTCGGCACCGGAATCCAGACCGAAGACCCGGTCTTCGACGGCATCCCTCGCCGTCACGAGCAGCACCGGAAGCGAACTCCCGTGCGTGCGAAGGTGACGGCAGATTTCGAATCCGGTCATCTCCGGCATCATGACATCGATGGTCGCCGCGGCGTAGTCCCCGGTGGATGCCGCGATCAGCGCATCCATCCCGTTCGTGACGACCGTCACCTCGTAGCCTTCGGCGGTGAGCCCGCGTTCGACCAGCCCGCTCATCTCCTCGTCGTCTTCGACGACGAGGATGCGCGGCGCTGCCACTACGCTGTTCCGGACGTACCCAGCAGCGCACCGATGGTGAAGGTCGCTATGAGTGCTATCGCTCCCCCGATGACCACTCTTATAGCGGCGACGACGGGGCTGCTCCCGCCGAGTCTGGCGCTCAGCACTCCGGTGCCGGCGAGGGCGACGATTACGACGACGAAGGTCGCAGGCACCCGCACCGATTCCGGCGTGAGCAGGATGACGAGCAGCGGGATGACACCGCCGGTCAGGAAGGCGACAGCCGACGCGAAAGCCGCGTGCCACGGGTTGACGACGTCATCCTGGTTGATGTTCAGCTCGGCGGAGAGATGTGCGGCGAGCGCATCGTTCGCTGTCAGCTCCTTCGCCACCTGGAGGGCCGTCGCCTCGGTGAGGCCGCGCGACTGGTAGATGCCGGCGAGCTCCATCAGCTCCTCCTCCGGGGTCTCCTCCAACTCGCGGCGTTCCTTCTCGATGAGCGCATGCTCGCTGTCGCGCTGCCCGCTGACGGAGACGTATTCCCCGAGAGCCATCGAGATGGCACCGCCGACGAGGGCGGCGGCACCCGCTGTGAGGATCGGCGCGTTCGCGGTGGTCGCACCCGCAACACCCACCACGATCGCTGCGACGGAGACGATCCCGTCGTTCGCGCCGAGTACGCCCGCACGGAGCCAGTTCAGTCGTTGGGCCGTTCCGTCGCGGTGAGGTTCGCTCTTATGCTGGTGCGGAATGGTGGTTTCTTCGGAAGTCATAACTAATGGAAGCAGCCTGCTCGGCTCACGTCCACGAAGGTGAGGCTGTCCTCTATCATGCGTGAGCGCTTTCGGCGCGACGGAGGGAGGCGGACTTGACGGAGAGCCAGCCCGTCAGCCCGAACAGCGCCACGGTCATCCCGGTGAGAGTCGGACGGTGGGTGTGGACAGCATGGTGGTCATCGAGTTCCGCTCGGTCGGTGATGATCGTGGGGAGACGAACAGCTCCCCGTCACGCACAGTTCCCCGTCACGCACAGTTCCCCGTCACGCACAGCTCCCCGTCACGCACAGTGGTCAGCAACCCTCCGAGGCCCCGAGAGTCCGGAGGCCCTTCACGTGAGTTCTCACATATGCGTGGCGGAGACGCCGCGGGCCGGTCAGATGAGCCGGCGATGCATCCGAATAAGAGGCAGCGACTTCCACACCCGGCCGAACCCCCGGGTGTCGCCGGCAGAGACGAATGCGATGACGATGAGGGCGAGCGCATAGACGATGTGGTAGCCGACGAGCGGATTGGTGGATGCCGCGTTCACGGTGAACGGCCACTCTGCGAGGTGCATGAAGAGGAGCACGACGCTTCCGGCGACCGCACCGACCCTCAGGCCGACACCGAGCATTCCGGCCGCTCCCACCGCGAACATCGCGAGCACCGCGAGCACCGCGAGCACATCGGATGCGGGGCTGGCGATCAGGGCGAAGAACGACTTGAAGGGTCCGGTCAGCGCGGGGCTGTTGAGGAAACCCTGGCTCGGCGTTCCGCCCTGGATCCAGGCTGCAGCACTCGTAGTGGAGAATCCGAGGCCGATTGCCCTGTCGAGGAAAGCCCAGAGGAAGATGAACCCGGTGGCGAGCCTCAGGACGGCGAGCGCGCCGCGCGCGGGTGCCGACGTGACGATCTCGGCTCGCACGGCGAGGATGGGGCCTGCCACTTCTGTCGGTGTGCCGACAAGACGGATGGTTGTGCTCATGATGTGACTCCCGTTGATGGGGTGGCGCCCAAAGGCTGACGCCGCTGGATGATGCCCCCACAGCGGCGGGACGGGTGCGACACGAGAGGGCCGAAGGTCCCGAACGGTTGGCCGGTGCCGGGGGACCTTCGACACTTCTGCCCGGGCGGATGACGGGCTTGGCTGGCACTGGACAGAAACGAGGTCTCCTTCCGATGAAGACACCGCTCGCAACCGCGACCGCCGCTCTCGGCGCCCTCTCGGGCGCGCAATCGGCCACGGGCCCATTCTGGGCGGACTCGATCGCGAAAGTGGAGGCCGACGTTCTCGCCCGCGCGAAGACGATCGAGCCACGGCGACGCGACCTTCCGATCTGGCCGCGGCTCGTCATCCGTCAGTTCACGTCACCGGTGACGCTGATTCTCGTACTCGCCGCGGCGATCGCCATGGCCGTCGGAGATGCGACAGATGCGACCATCATCGGGGTGATCGTGGTGGCGAGCGCCACACTCGGTTTCTGGCAGGAGCTCCGCGCCGCCCGCAAGGTGAAACTGCTGCTCGGAAGTGTGGCGTCGACGGTCACCGTCTCGCGGAACGGAGAGTCGACGGTCGAGGTGCTCGACGACGTCATGGTCGGCGACGTCATCGCGCTCTCGGCAGGAGATGTCATCCCGGCGGATTGCCGACTCGTTGCCGACGACCAGCTGACGGTCGACGAGTCTGCTCTCACCGGTGAATCCTTTCCCGTGTCGAAGTCCAGCGGCGCCACGGTTGCACTAGCCGCGCCCCTCACCGCTCGAACCAACAGCGTGTTCAAGGGAAGTCACGTGGTAAGTGGCACCGGCACCGCGCTCGCCGTGCGCATCGGCTCCGCCACCGAGTTCGGTCGGGTTCAGTCCCGGCTCTCCAGCCGCACGCCGCAAACCGCGTTCGAACAGGGCATCACCCGCTTCGGCGTGCTGTTGCTGCGGGTGATGGTGGTTCTCGTGATCGCGGTGTTCGCGATTAATCTGCTGCTCGGACGCCCCCTCGCGGATGCCCTGCTCTTCTCCCTCGCGCTCGCGGTCGGCGTCACCCCGCAGATGCTGCCCGCGATCGTCTCGGTGAGCCTCGCCAGCGGCGCCCGGCGTCTCGCCCGTCACAAGGTCGTCGTCAAACGACTCGACGTCATCGAGAACCTCGGTTCGCTCACCGTGCTCTGCACCGACAAGACGGGAACGCTGACCAGCGGCGTGGTCGGCCTGGATGTCGCGACCGACCCATTCGGCGCGGTCAGCGAGCGCGTACTCGCACTCGCAGTAGTCAATGCCGGGCTGCAGAAGGGCTACGTCAACCCGCTCGATACGATCATCCTCGCGACGGCGACGATGCCGGAGGCCCGCCTGCTCGCCGAGGTTCCCTACGACTTCGAGCGCAAGCGACTGTCGATCGCCGCCGTCGTCGACGGAGAATGCGCGCTGATCACGAAGGGGTCGTTCGATTCTGTGCTCACCTGCTGCACGAGCGTCTCCGGAACGACGAGCGCCTCAGCCTTCGATGACATCCGGAATCGCTATCGAGACCTCAGCTCCTCGGGCCATCGCGTGCTCGGAGTCGCCCGCCGGGTGCTTACGCCGGGCGAGGTCGTCGGAGCGGCGAGCGAGAGCGGGATGCAGTTCGAGGGGATGCTCGCGTTCCGCGACGAAGTCAAGCCCGGGGTGACGGACGAGATCGCAGCCCTTGGGGTGCTCGGCGTGCGGGTGGTCATGGTGACCGGCGACAATTCGCTCGTCGCCGGATCGGTCGCGCTCGCCATCGGGCTCCGAACGGACCACATCGTCACCGGCGTCGAGATCGACTCGATGAGCCCGACCGAGCTGAGGGTGGTCGCCCATCGCACAGACGTCTTCGCCGAGGTGGAACCGCGCCACAAGGAGGAGATCGTCACGGCCCTTCGCACCGCTCACGAGACGGTCGGATTTCTCGGCGATGGCATCAACGACAGTCCGGCACTCCACGCCGCCGACGTGGGGATCTCAGTGGATTCGGCCACCGACGTCGCGCGGGAAGCGGCATCCATCGTGCTGCTCGAGAAGAGCCTCTCGGCGGTCGCCGTCGGAGTGAAGATCGGTCGGCGAACCTTCGCCAACACGCTCAAATACGTGCGCTTCGCATCGAGTTCGAACTTCGGAAATGTGTTGAGCATGGTCATCGCCTCGGCGATTCTTCCGTTCCTTCCCATGCTGCCCGGCCAGATCCTGCTGCTGAACTTCCTGGCGGACGTTCCGAACACGCTCATCTCACGCGACAATGTCGACCCCGAGCGGCTGACGCGACCCGGGCACTGGAATATGCGCGGCATCCGGCGGTTCATGCTGGTCTTCGGCGCGCTCAGCACCGTCTTCGATCTGGTCACGTTCACGATTCTCATCGTGGTCTTCCATGCCGCGGAGGGCACCTTCCAAAGCGGTTGGTTCATCGAGTCCGCCCTGACACAGATCGTCGTCATATTGTCCCTTCGAACGCAGCGCGCGTTCTTCCACAGTCGTCCCGACACCCTCTTTCTCGTCGCCGCACTGTCCATTGCGGTCGTCACCGCGAGCATCCCGTTCCTGCCGTTCGCCGGCCTGCTGGGATTCGCTCCGCCGACCGGTCTGATGATGCTGGCCCTGATCATCATCGCGGCGCTGTACCTCACCTCGACCGAACTGATGAAACGGGTCTCCTGGGCCGGATTCCTCGACAGGAATGCTCCCCCGACGTCGATCAGGAGCACCACATGTGACTTTGGACCCTAGGGTCGAGCCGGTGCCCGGGCTGAAATAGAACCATGACAATCCACACTCAGACCACGCCGGCCATTCACGTCGCGAGTGACCCTCTCGGACTTCACCGGACACAGGATTCGACCCCGCGCAGCGGACGCATAGTCGTAGGGGTCGACGGATCCGGTTCATCGACCCTCGCTCTCGCCCGTGGGCTGCGCATCGCGAACGCCCTGAACGCCACCCTCGAGATCGTCACGAGTTGGGGATATCCCGACGACTTCGGAAGTGTTCCGACGGCGGAGAACTGGTCACCGCAACAGGACGCCATCGACATCCTCGGCGACGCAGTGCACCGGCTCTTTCCGGCCGGCCGACCGGATTGGGTTTCGGTCCATCCGCGCCAAGGGCATGCCGCAGACGTGCTCATCGAGGCCGGCAACGGCGCCGAGATGCTCATCGTCGGCAGTCGCGGACACGGTGGAATCATCGGCCTGCTGCTCGGATCGGTGAGTGCGCAATGCGCGGAGCGCGCCAGCTGCCCCGTGCTCGTGATGCACTGACCCGCGTCCAGCACTGAGCTCGTTGCGGTCGCGCTCGACCGCGGGGCTCACTGTCGTCGTTACAGTCGCCACCGGGCTCGCGAACGTTTTAGACTTTCCTCAGCTGGCGTCGGGATCGACGGAGCACGGTTTTGGATCAGGTGAGGGTGTCGGAAAATCATGGGCGGTCAGTTGATACTCGGATTCATCGGAATCATCACCTTCTTCGTCGGCATCGGAACCTTCGC
>JAYVNU010000108.1:0-5943 GCA_043758345.1 Lacisediminihabitans sp. | reverse complement strand
ATCTGCACCTCGATGTGGCGGGGACGCACGACCGCCTGTTCGAGGAACATCGTCGAGTCACCGAATGCGCTGTCGGCCTCGCGCATCGCCTCCTCGAGCGCTCCGCGGAGATCCTCTTTCTTCTCGACCCGCCGCATCCCACGACCGCCGCCGCCGGCCACCGCCTTGGCGAAGATCGGGAAGCCGATGGCATCCGCTCCGGCAAGGAGTTGCTCGACATCGCTCGACGCCGGCGTCGAGGCGAGAACTGAAACCCCGGCCGCAATCGCATGTTCTTTTGCTGTGACTTTGTTGCCGGCCATCTCGAGCACATGCTGACCCGGGCCGATGAATGTGATGCCGGCAGCGGCCGCTGCCTCGGCGAGTTCGGGGTTCTCCGAGAGGAAGCCGTAGCCGGGGTAGATCGCGTCGGCGCCACACTCCCTCGCGACGCGGATGATCTCGGCGACGCTGAGGTAAGCAGCGACCGGATGCCCTTTCTCCCCGATCTGATAGGCCTCATCAGCCTTCAGACGATGCATCGAGTTGCGGTCCTCGTAGGGGAAAACCGCAACCGTCTGTGCCCCGAGTTCATATGCCGCACGGAACGCGCGAATCGCGATTTCTCCACGGTTGGCAACGAGGATCTTTGAGAACATTAGGTCCCTTTCCGACTTCGGTCAGCCTAGAGGGACGCCATTCCGTGTCCCCTCGTTAACCGCCGCGCCACCCAGCGAAGATTTAGGTTCTTTAAGACTAGTGAAGGTATCGTTTCTTCTTGTGCATGTACTCAGCGTCAGCTCCCTCAAGGGAGGAGTGGGAAAGACCACGGTGACGCTCGGCCTCACCTCGGCGGCCTTCGCGAAGGGCCTCCGGACCCTCGTCGTCGACCTCGATCCGCAGTCGGACGTCTCGACCGGCATGGACATCAACGTGGCCGGTCACCTCAATGTCGCCGATGTCCTCGCCTCTCCGAAGGAGAAGATCGTGCGGGCAGCGATCGCTCCGAGCGGGTGGACGAAGGGTCGCCCGGGCAAGATCGATGTGATGATCGGCAGCCCCTCCGCCATCAACTTCGATGGGCCGCATCCGAGCATCCGCGACATCTGGAAACTCGAAGAGGCACTCGCCCACGTCGAGGCCGACTACGACCTCGTGCTGATCGACTGTGCACCCTCACTCAATGCACTCACTCGCACCGCCTGGGCTGCAAGCGATCGGGTCACCGTCGTAACAGAGCCCGGACTGTTCTCGGTCGCCGCCGCCGATCGCGCGCTGCGCGCCATCGAGGAGATCCGCCGGGGTCTGTCGCCGCGGCTTCAACCCCTCGGGATCATCGTCAACCGTGCCCGCGTGCAGTCTCTCGAGCATCAGTTCCGCATCAAGGAACTCCGCGACATGTTCGGCCCTCTCGTATTGTCACCCCAGCTGCCGGAACGAACGTCGCTTCAACAGGCGCAGGGGGCGGCGAAGCCGTTGCACGTCTGGCCGGGTGAGAGCGCGCAGGAGATGGCGCACTACTTCGACTTGCTTCTGGACCGCGTGCTTCGGACGGCCAAGATCGGCGAGTACGCCGTCACTGCGTAGTCGAGCCTGGCAGCGCCGGGTTGCTGCCCGATGTCCGGCCGCCATAGCTCCAGCTATGACGCGAGGGACCCCCGCGGAACTCCGTCTGTCGCGCCATAGCTCCAGCTATGACGAAGTCAGGATAGCGCCAGCGCCGGCGCTTGACCGAGTTATGAGCTACCGAGTTGCGAGGTCAGGACGCGCGTGACGCCCGCTTCGCCGCGAGCTCGTCCATGACATCCGGACGCTCGGCGTCCAGCTCGACGAGAGAGTTCTCGACCTCGCGCAACACCTTGCCGACAGCGATGCCGAAGACGCCCTGCCCGCGGCTGACGAGGTCGATGACCTCGTCGTTCGACGTGCAGAGGTAGACGCTCGCGCCATCGCTCATCAGAGTGGTCTGCGCGAGATCGCTGACCCCGGCCTCACGGAGTTGGTTGACCGCAGTGCGGATCTGCTGAAGTGAGATTCCGGTGTCGAGCAGCCGCTTGACGAGTTTGAGCACGAGGATGTCGCGGAACCCGTAGAGCCGCTGCGACCCGGAGCCGGCCGCGCCGCGCACGGTCGGTTCGACGAGTTGTGTTCTGGCCCAGTAGTCGAGCTGGCGATAGCTGATGCCGGCGGCACGGGCGGCGATCGCCCCGCGGTAGCCCGCCGCGTTATCCAGGTCGGGAAGTCCGTCGGTGAAGAGCAGTCCGAGATCGTAGCGAGAGTCTTCGCTACGCGTACCTGGCTCGTTCATGATCGCCTTCCACCTCACAGGCCATCCTTAACGTTCAAGGGATGGTTGACACTTTCGTCGTTGCCCACGTTACCGACGTGAGCAACCGATGACCCACATTCGCACAGAAGCGATTCGGCGTGTCGGTTCGACGCCTCAGCTTACGGCTCGAGGCGCGATAAAGCGGAGCGAATCAGACTCGAACGCACAATCTCCAGCTGACCGGCTATCTCGCGCGCGAGTTCACCCGCCTTCGCTCGGCTCGACGCGTCTTTCCGGCGTGCCACCGGAATAAGTGCACTCTCGATGAGGCCGAGTTCCCGTTCTGCGGCGGCCCGAAACCCTCGCAGATGACGCGGTTCGATACCAGATTTCTGCAGCTCGACGAGAGATCGCAGCACAATGAGCGAGTCATCGCCGTACACGTCTGCCGCCGCCACCAGCGACGACGACACCGCGTCGTTCAGTAACTGCGGCGTTGCACCGGCCTCGCGAACAAGTTCATCACGCTTGAACTTTCGCTCGGTCGAGAGGATGGATGGCCCGGCGATCGTCGATCCGCCCGGCAGCTCGGGGTCGCGACCCGCGTCGAGATCGTCGAGGTAGCCGCGGATGACCTTGAGGGGCAAGTAGTGGTCGCGCTGCATCTTCAGCACGAAGCGAAGGCGGTCGACATCTATCTGGGAAAACTTTCGGTAACCCGACTCGGTGCGCGAAGGAGAGATCAGCTGCCGCTCCTCGAGAAACCGGAGCTTCGAGGGCGTGACGTCGGGAAAGTCCGACGTGAGCCGAGCGAGAACCTGGCCGATGCTGAGCAACGGGGCGTCACCGCCGCCGCGTGCGGTCGTGCGCTGCTGCGCAGCTGCCTGGTGGGGTGTGGAGCGCTCGGCCGCTGACCGCGCCACTACTTGCCGGCCACGGATGCGAGGTCGAGTCGGGAGGCGAAGAAGGTAAGCCGGAATTTTCCGATCTGCACTTCCGCTCCGTCACCGAGGAGAGCGGAGTCGACGCGCACCCCGTCGAAGTAGGTTCCGTTCAGGCTGCCGAGATCACGCAATTCGAACGCCGTTCCGACGCGACGGAATTCGGTGTGGCGACGCGACACCGTGACGTCGTCGAGAAAGATGTCGGCATCCGGATGTCGCCCCGCCGTCGTCAGGTCCGAGTCGAGCAGAAACCGCGCCCCGGTGTTCGGACCACGCCGCACGACGAGCAGCGCAGATCCCGACGGGAGCGCCGCAATCGCCTGCTGTTCCTCCGGTGAGACTTCGCCAGCCAGGGCCGCGACCTGCCGGGCGAAATCGCCGCTGAGGTGGATTGCGGTCGTATCATTACCGCGGGCCGGGTTGCCGACGACGCCCTCGCTGTTCTGTTCATCGACCATCGTGACACCTCCCGTTCCTCTAGCGCCCTAGCGTATCTGATTAGGCGCTCCCCTCCGGCGCTAAGATTTCGCCCGTGGGGCCGCTCGCCGTCGATCAACTCGTGGATGCACGCCTTGACGTGATGGCGGTCGTCGTCACTCTCTGGGGCGCGAGACTGACCTTCAATTTCGCCCGCAAGGGCGGATACGCCGGAGTCGAGGACTATCGGTGGGCGGAGCTGCGCGGGCGGATGAAGCCCTGGAAGTTCCAGTTGTTCAACTTCTTTTTCATCTGCGTCTACCAGAACTTCCTCCTTTTGCTCATCGCGCTTCCGGCCCTCACCGCCTGGCAGCATCGCGACCGCGGCTTCGATCTGCTGGATGCCGCGCTCGCGATCGTTTTTCTCACGTTCACCGTCGCCGAGACGATCGCCGACCAGCAGCAGTGGAACTTCCACAAGGCCAAGCACCGCGACATCGTGGCCGGCCGCGCACCGACGCCACGCTTCGTGCAGTCTGGCCTCTTCCGCGTCTCCCGCCATCCGAACTTCTTCTTCGAACAGGCCCACTGGTGGGCGTTGTTCTTCCTGGGGGCGTCAGCCGCCGGCTCGGTGCTCGAGTGGACGGCGGGCGGCCCCATCCTGCTCGCCGTCTTGTTCATCGGATCGACGATCTTCACAGAAAGTATCTCGAGAGCCCGGTATCCCGAGTATGCGGACTATCAGCACCGCACGTCGGCCATCATCCCCTGGCCGCCGCGACATGCCGCACGGACCGAAGCGACGACCTGACGGCTCCAGCGGGTAACGTCACAGGCATGTCCTGCATCCGTTTCAACACGCCGGCCCAGCGCCAAGCCATGCGTGATCACCGGCCGATCATGCTCGATGTCGAAGCTGCGCCGAAACCGCATCCGACTCCCCCGGTGACCGCGACGAAGCTCGCGCGGCTGAGAGTGCTCGCCGCAAGCGAGAATCCGAAGATCCGGGAGAGCGTCGCCAGCAACCATCACACCCCCGTCGATCTCTTCGTCGCCCTCTCGAGGGATCCGGATGCCGGTGTGCGCTCCTGCATCGCCCGCAACGAGTATGTTCCCGTCGACATACTGCGGTCACTCGCCCGTGACGAGTCGGAAATCGTGCGCGGTTTCGTCGCCGTCAACTTCGTCGCTCCGGCCGATGTCACCGATAGCCTCGCCGATGACGACAGTCACATCGTTCGCGGCCTCGTAAGCTGGAAGAGCGCGCTCGCCGAAGCCTGAGAGGGCTGACTCGAACGACACGCGAGCGCGCGATGGCTGCCACACCGATCACCGCGCGCGTCGACAGCTGGATCTGGGCCGTTCGGCTCGCGAAGACGCGCTCGGCGGCGACAGCCGCCTGTCGGGCGGGTCATGTGCAGGTGAACGGGGAGCGCGCGAAGGCCGCCCAGCCGGTGCGGGTCGGAGACGAGGTCCGCCTGCGCACGGCGGATGCCGAACGCACCGTCACCGTCGCCCGTCTCGTCGTGAAGCGGGTCGGCGCGATCGTCGCGGCCGAGTGTCTCGTCGACCTCACGCCACCACCACCGCCGAAGGAGGAGCGCCCGCTGACCGTGCTCCGTGACCGCGGTGCCGGGCGCCCGACCAAACGAGAACGCCGTGATCTCGAGAAACTCCGGGGTCGCTGAAGCCGGCGCCGCTGTCGTGTAAACAACATGTGAAGTGTTCGGCCGCGATTTCGCCCCCGCGCGCCGTGGTCTCTAGGCTTCCAGAATGACTGATTCGACGGCGACCGTCACGCCTTCCACCACCCGCGCAACCTCGGTCGAGCCGGGAGGGATCGAGTCGATTCCTGCCGAACGACGGCACGGCTCGCCCTGGCAGCTGTTCACCACCTGGACCGCACCAAACCTCGAGTTCGCGACGATTTTCGTTGGGGTCATCGCCGTCACCTTCTTCGGCCTCGGATTCTGGCAGGCGATGCTTGCTCTCGCGGTCGGCGCCGCGGCCGGCGCGCTGACGCAGGGGCTGCTCTCCACCTGGGGGCCGCGCGAAGGCCTCGCCCAGATGGTGCTGAGCCGCACGGCGTTCGGCTACCGCGGCAACATCCTTCCGGCCGCCATCAACACGGTCATGGCCGGGCTCGGCTGGTTTGCCGTCAATTCGGTGAGCGGCGCATTCGCACTCTCGACCCTGACCGGGATGCCGGTGGTGCTCGCCCTGCTCATCGTCGTGGTGATCGAGGTGTCCGTCGCATTCGTCGGTCACGACCTCGTACAGCTCTTCGAACGCTATGCGAGCGTGGTGCTCGGCGCGATCTTCATCGTCGCGACG
>JAYVNU010000107.1:0-6070 GCA_043758345.1 Lacisediminihabitans sp. | reverse complement strand
TCGACTGCAGCCCCCACTTTCAAAAACAATGGCAGCGCCGCAGACAACAAGTCCTACTTCGATCTCGTCAACAGCCGTCTCTTCACCGCCAACGGTTCGGCGAACGGGCGCACCATCATCGATAACCTGGTTGTGGCCGGGTTCATCAAGAAGAACATGCAGGTCACTCCCGACCAGGATGCAATCGGTCACGCTACCGACTCGATTCTGTTCTCTGTCAAGATCGGCAGCTCCTGCCTGCTCGGCCAGCACGGGGGAGCGGGCTACAGCAGCAGCGTCGCCCCCGCGTTGACGAGCGGCGGTGCCTGTCTGATCGGCAAGACCCGCACGATCGACTGGTAACCGCGGGTTCGGCCACGCCGAGCCGAGCCGCACGTCGACAGTGGGACGTTCCGTTGACAGGGGGACGCCGACAGCGAGCCGATCCTCACCGGAAAGTGCCAACGTCAGGCGACGGCGTGAAGAACGCCTCGAGTTACGGGAAGTTGCTGTTTCCACGCGCGATCACAGCAATCAGAGCGAGTTCGAGGCCCGATGCGACGGACGCGACGACCGCCCGCCTGATCGCGGAAAGCCCGATCACCGCTTCCGCCTAAACTGAGGCAATGGCCGAATTCATTTACTCGATGGTCCGCGCTCGCAAAGCGGTCGGCGACAAACTCATCCTCGACGACGTCACGATGTCGTTCTTCCCGGGCGCCAAGATCGGCGTCGTCGGGCCGAATGGTGCCGGCAAGTCGACGATCCTCAAGATCATGGCGGGCCTCGACACCCCGAGCAATGGCGAAGCGAGACTCAGCCCCGGATACACGGTGGGCATCCTCATGCAGGAGCCGGTGCTCGACGAGACGAAGACCGTTCTCGAGAACGTGCAGGAGGGCGTCGGTCCGATCAAGGCGAAGGTCGACCGCTTCAACGAGGTCTCCCTCGCGATGGCCGATCCCGATGCCGACTTCGATACCCTCCTCGAGGAGATGGGAACGCTCCAGGGAGACATCGATGCCGCCGATGCCTGGGATCTCGATTCCCAACTCGAACAGGCGATGGATGCGCTTCGTACGCCGCCAGGGGACGCCAGCGTCGCGAACCTCTCGGGTGGCGAGAAGCGCCGCGTCGCGCTCACCAAACTCCTGCTGCAGAAGCCAGACCTCCTGCTGCTCGACGAACCCACGAACCACCTCGATGCCGAGAGCGTGCTCTGGCTCGAGCAGCATCTTGCCCAGTATCACGGCGCCGTTCTCGCCGTCACCCACGATCGGTATTTTCTCGACCACGTCGCGGAGTGGATCGCCGAGGTCGATCGTGGCCACCTGTATCCGTATGAGGGCAACTACTCGACCTATCTCGAGAAGAAGGGCGCCCGCCTCGAGGTGCAGGGCAAGAAAGACGCGAAGCTCGCGAAGCGTCTCTCGTCGGAGCTCGAATGGGTTCGCAGCAACGCCAAGGGCCGCCAGGTCAAATCGAAGGCGCGGCTCGCCCGCTACGAAGAAATGGCGAGCGAGGCCGAGAAGACCCGCAAGCTCGATTTCGAGGAGCTGGTCATCCCGATCGGTCCGCGTCTCGGATCTCAGGTCATCGACGCGAAGAAACTCGAGAAGGGCTTCGACGGACGCGTGCTGATCGACGGTCTCACATTCACCCTTCCGCGCAACGGTATCGTCGGCGTGATCGGCCCGAACGGGGTGGGAAAGACGACACTCTTCAAGACCATCACCGGCCTCGAGCCGCTGGACGGCGGCGAACTCAAGATCGGCGAGACGGTCGATATTTCCTACGTCGACCAGGATCGTGGGGGAATCGACCCGACCAAGACACTCTGGGAGGTCGTCTCCGACGGGCAGGACTACATCCAGGTCGGTAAGACCGAGATCCCGTCGCGCGGGTACGTCAGCCAGTTCGGATTCAAGGGTCCCGACCAGCAGAAGAAGGCCGGCGTGCTCTCCGGTGGCGAGCGCAATCGCCTCAACCTCGCGCTGACTCTCAAGCAGGGCGGCAACCTCCTGCTGCTCGACGAGCCGACCAACGACCTGGATGTCGAGACCCTCGGCAGCCTCGAGAATGCCTTGCTCGAATTCCCGGGCTGCGCGGTGGTCATCACCCACGATCGGTGGTTTCTCGATCGCATCGCGACCCACATCCTCGCCTACGAGGGAACCGCCGAGGCGCCCGGCAACTGGCACTGGTTCGAGGGCAACTTCGAGGCCTACGAGGAGAACAAGATCGAGCGCCTCGGACCGGATGCCGCCAAGCCGAACCGTTCCGCGTACCGCAAACTCACCCGGGACTGAGGCGCCGTGGCGCGGCTGCACGTACCGACGAGGCTCCGCTGGTCAGACCTCGACGCCTACGGGCACGTCAATAACGTGCAGGTGTTCCGGCTGCTCGAGGAGGCGCGAATTCATGCTCTCTGGGTGTCGGATGACGCTGCCGAGGTCGGCCCGGACGTCGACGCCGACGCTCCGCCGAGCGCCGTGCTGGACGCCTCCCTCGAGTCCACGACGCTGAGCATCATCGCGCGCCAGCAGGTCGAGTACCTGAAGACGATCGACTACCGCCGGCATCCGCTCGATATCCAGGTCTGGGTCGGGCGGCTCGGCGGAGCGGATCTCGAGATCAGCTATGAGGTCTGGTCACCGCTCGGCGCGGAGCCGCAGCAGCTGTACGCGCGAGCGTCATCCACCGTCGTGCTCGTCGACACGGGCACGATGAAACCACGGCGGATCACTCCCCTCGAACGCGCGTCGTGGACTCCCTATCTCGAGGAGCCCGTCAAGTTCAGCCGGCGCCGCTAGAGGCCGACGCCGCGAGGAGTCGTCGCCGCGAAGAGCGTCAGTACCCGGAGAAGTAGTCCGACCGCACGTGCCGCAGCCCGAGCGCGCGCAGGTCCCGTCGCAGGCTCGTCACCATGCTCGGCGGACCCGACACATAGGCCGCGCGCGCCGTGAGCCGTGGCACCCGATCGGCGAGCTGAGTTGCGTCGAGATGGCCCGAGCCGAGATATTCCCAGCCGCCAGGAAGATATCCGGGCCGCGTTGGGGCGACCACCAGCACAGGCACCCCGGCGGATTCGAGTTCGGACGCATAGGCGAGTTCATCGGTGTCGCGCACCGCATAGACGACCACGATATCCCGGTGCTCGCCATTCGCGGTGATGTGTGCAAGCTGGCTGATGAACGGGGTGATCCCGATGCCGCCGGCGACCAACAGCAGCGGAACGGTCGTGTCCCGCGGGAGCAAGAAGTCTCCGCCGACGGATGTCCCCCGCAGCCTGGTTCCCGGCTGCAACTCCCCGAGTGAGCGCTTGAACGTGCTCGCGACCTCCGGCACCCTGATGCCGAACGCGACGGTCGGCGCGCCGGGGGCCGACGCGACGCTGAAGGTACGGCGCACGCCACGGGCATCCGGTTTCGCGTGAGGAAGGGAGAGCTCCATGTATTGTCCGGGCCTGAACGAGACCCGCCGCGCCGGTGCGAAGGTGAACTCCCGAGTCGTCGGCGTGAGTTGCCTGGCGGAGACGAAGTCGAGCGGAATCGATCGTCGCTGCCCGAAGAGGAACGCGATCAGGTTGCCGACGACGAGAGCGAGTTCCGGTGAGTTGTACAGCGGGCCGACGCTGAACGGAACCTCCATTATCACCGCGACGATCACCGCGATCGTCACCTGCTGATAGCGGAGGGGCGCCATGGTCAGCGGCTCGTCGAGCATGAATCCGCCGAAGAAGACGATCGGCGCGGAGCCGAGGGCGAGCCAGGCGGCGAGCGGGACATCCATCCCTCCGACGCTCAGCCGCACGATGGAGATGATGAGCGCGACGGCGATGAAGGTCAGAACGAGCGCGAATCGGCGCACGCGGTACACGATGACGAATGCACCGATGGCGACCGGTGCAAGCAGCACGGGGGTTCCGACCCACCACACCGCGGCGCTCAACTGCGCAAACGCGATGAGCAGCGCTGCGATCGCCGCGGGGTTGAAGATGTGCCGACCGCGGATGGCGAGCAGGTATTTCGATGCACTCGCGATCGCGCAGATCAGCGCGAGCACGAGTAGTCGGGTCGAATCGGTCGTCGGAAAGAAAAGGAAGAAGATCAGGAGGGCCGTGATGATGGATGATTCGCCGTGCGGTTTCACCCGGAAGACGAGCGCGACCAGCCGGTTCGAGACGTAGGTGGCGACCAGGCAGACGACGAGTGTTGCAAGTAGCTGCCCGGTCGAGTAAGCGATTGCGTTCGGGATCAGCGACAGGATCACGGTGGTGGCGGCGATCGCCCCGAGCACGATGATCATGAGTCGGTACATGGTGAATCGGCCGGTTACCCGGTCGAGAACCACACTTGCCTTGAGCGCCATGCTTGCCTTCACGAGAACAATTCTCCCTGTAGTGCCGGTGAGTGGTCTGCGTGTCCCGAGGCGAACATCCGCACCCACTGGAAGTCGAAGTGGTCAGCGAGTTTGTCTGGAGCGGCGAAGAAGAGTGCGGTGGCGAGGCCGTCCGCGACCAGCGCTGTCTCTGCGATCGCCCAGGTGGCGATGACGTCACGGGTGGGTTCGCCGGTTCGGCCGTCGACGATGTGATGCCGACCGTTTCCCCATGCCCGACGGTTCGAGCCGGAGGCGCAGATCGATCCGCGGGATACCTCGGCCACCCCGATCGCCAGGCTCGGATCGAATGGATGCTCGAGCGCGATCCTCCGCGGTTCGACGCTCGACAAGAGGAGGTCTCCGCTCGCATCGATGACGAACTCGTGCACACCGTGATCGTGGAGAAGCTCGCCGACCAGGTCGACGAGGTAGCCCTTTCCGGCGGCTCCGACATCGATCAGCACCGGTGTCGTGGTCGTGAGGGTGTTCCCCTCGCGGGCGACCTCTCTCGACCAGTCTGGGGCGGATCCGCCCGGGCCGCGCTCGGTGAGGGAGTAGCCGCGGTCGTAGCCGAGCCGCTCGAGGGCTCTCCCCACGAGGGGCGTCACGGCCCCCTCCGTGCTGGCGTAGAGGATGTCGTATAGGTCGAACAGCGCGTCGGCGTCCTCAGGGAAGCGGTGGGTGCCTCCCTCGGTCGCGACTGCGGTGATGATCGAGTCGCCACGAAATCGCGAGTACGCTCGGTCGAACCGGGCGACGCGATCGGAAATGAGGGTCTCGAGAGTCTGGTCGATCGGTTCGGGGGTGTCGATCATCCACCGGGTTCCGATCGCGGCGAAGTGCAGCTCAGGCACCCGCAGAGGCTTCGATCGCCTTGATCGCTTCGTCGAATCCGCCGCTCGTCAGGGAGGAGCCCGAGACGTTCGTGACGTTGAGGCTGTCGATCTTCTTTCCGACGACCTTCCCGGCGATCCCGCTGTCGAATTCTGCCTGGTACGTCTTGGCCGTCGGGTCGGTGGCGTGACCGTTGACATCCACGGCTGTGATCACACCGCTCGCGAGGGTGAGCTTCACAGTGATTCGTCCGGTGCCCGCGGGAGACTGGTAGGTACCATCTTTCGTGTAGGTGCCGTCCTTAAAGATCTTCGACACGGTACCGGTGGACGTTCCGGAGGAACTGCTCGTCGGGGAAGCACTCGAGGAGTCGCTCGTCGATGTGGTCGCGGAGGTCGTGCAGCCGGCGAGCGACCCGATCAGGGATGCTCCGGCGAGGGCTGACAGGGTGATCTTGTTCTGAAGTCGCATTGTTTCTCCACTTTATTCGGCTCTTGGTCGACTGGGATACCGTCACTAGTGCCACGAGCCGATCGCCCGGATGGTTCAGATCCCGACCGAATGACCGTGAACTGAACCGATCGGCCCGGCGCATCGTATTCATGGCAGGAGGGTCGACATGCCGGATGACCAGGCGCGGCTGCTGCGCGTGCTGCACGACGAGCACGCGCCCGCGCTCTGGCGCTACGTCGTTTGGCTGAGCGGGGACCGGCAGCTCGCTGAAGACGTCGTGCAGGAGACCCTCGTGCGGGCGTGGCGGAAGCCGGAGGTGCTCGACCAAACGGAGTCGTCTGCGCGGGCCTGGCTGTTCACCGTCGCTCGTAATCTCGTGATCGACGCCAAACGCAGCGCGCACTCACGCCACGAAATCGCC
>JAYVNU010000106.1:0-6114 GCA_043758345.1 Lacisediminihabitans sp. | reverse complement strand
ACCCCAGGTATGAGCTCCTCGTGGAATCTCGGTGCTGAGGATAACGCACCGGGAACGGTGAACGGCGGCCTCTCGGTGCCGCCAGGGTTGGAATTCCTCGGGCTCGGGTCATCGGTCCCCCCGGCTGAGGCCGACGCCGGGTTCCCCACACGACGGGAGGCACGTGCCGCCGCCCCCGTCACACCGGTCCGCGGAGGCAAGGCCGCCCGGACAGTAAAGGCCCCGCCGACAAAACTCCGGCCGGCCAAGAACAGCCGCTCCTCTACTCGTGCTGCGTCACGCAACTCCGAGCGAGCCGCGCGGCCCTCTGACCTCCCGTCGAAGACGCTTGCCCGCACCGCGAAATCCGACGCTCGTTCGTCCCGGTCCGCCAGTGCCGGACCGCGTGCCTCGTCGACCACGCGTCAGCGGTCGTTCCGCCGCCAGCTGCTGCCGAAGATCGTCAGCATCGGCGCGATGCTCGGTGTCGGCGCGTTCCTCGTTGCGACGTCGGTGCCGGCGAACGCGCTCATGAACGCCGCGGCCGGGCCCGCGACATCCACTTCCCGTATCGAATCCCAGTCATTCGGCGCGGTCGACAAGAACGTCGTCGCCCAGACCAGCACGCGCGACGGCTACACCGTCGCGACCCTGTTCGACATGGCGCGCGCAGCCACGGTGCCCGACAAGTGGACGTATACCAATGACTCCACTGGCACGATCCAGTGGCCGTTCCCGGTGCAGGTGCCGATCGCCCAGGGCTTCGGGCCGAAGACCAGCAGCTGCTTCTACTGCAACGCGTTCCACGAGGGCGTCGACTTCGACGGCGGCAACGGTTCCCCCATCGGAGCCATCTCTGCCGGCGTCGTCAGCAACGTGACACTCGGGCACTCGGGCCTCGGCAACAACGTCACCATCGATCACGTGATCAACGGCCAGAACGTGCAGAGCGTCTACGCCCACATGATGGATGGCTCGGTCAAGGTCACCGTCGGCCAGACTGTCACCGTTGCCCAGGAGGTCGGCCAGGTCGGCGCGACCGGTGAGGCCACCGGGCCCCACCTGCACCTCGAGATCCACCTGAATGGTGTGCCGATCGACCCGTTCGCGTGGCTGAAGGCGAACGCGAACTAACCTCGGGAGTTCGGCTCCCACCGCTGACTTCTGCGACCACCACTGTGTCTGTGCAGCGGGGTGGTTATAGAACAGTGCGGTGGATGCGCCTCAGCTGCGCAGCCAGGCCGTCGTGTCCGGCGGCAGCGCCCCAGCAGAGACCCCGTCCGACGCGACGAGCAACTCGAGCCGCGGCAGCGTGATCGTCGACGTGCCGGTGTTCGCGATGACCGTCACCGCGCCATTGCGCAGCGCGACCACGTCATCCGGATAGCCGTCGAGCCACTCGATGCCGCCAAGACCGAGGCTGCTGGCCGCGCGCTCGCGAAGGGCCGCGCGATAGAGCTCGAGAGTGGATCCCGCAACACCGACCTGCGCATCGCGGGAATACTCGCGCCAGTAGGGCGGCTGGGGGAGCCAGCTCGCGGTGCTCGTCGCGCCGCCCGCGCCGATACTGAAGCCGTATGACGGTGCTGCGCCCTCCCACGGGATGGGCACGCGGCATCCGTCCCGTCCGTAGCGTTCGTGCTTCGTGCGGAACCAGGTCGGATCTTGACGGTCGGCATCCGGGAGGTCGATCACCTCGGGCAGCCCGAGCTCCTCGCCCTGGTAGAGGTAGGCGCTGCCGGGCAACGCGAGCATGAGCATCGTCGCGGCGCGGGCGCGGCGCAGAGCGAACGCGCGATCCGGGATGCCGGTGCTGAGTGGTCCGACACCGGCGCCCTGCGGGTGATCGCCGCCGAGTGCGAGCCGCGTCGCGTGACGAACGACGTCGTGGTTCGAGAGCACCCAGGTGCTCGGAGCTCCGACACCGGCGAAGGCCGCGATCGAGTCGTCGATGACGGTGCGGAGTGCTTTGCCATCCCACGGCGTCTCGAGGTAGGAGAAGTTGAACGCCTGGTGCATCTCATCCGGTCGAACCCAGCGTGCGAGCTTCGGAAGCGGCTCGACCCAGGCCTCGGCGCAGAGCACGCGCTCGCCGTCATAGGACGAGAGGATGTCGTTCCACTCCCGGTAGATCTCGTGAACGCTGTCTTGTGCCCAGTAGGGCGGCGTCGGGGGGTCGGCATCATCCGCTGCCGGTCCGACGGCACCCATGCTGCCGGCTGTCGTGCCGTCGGCGAGAACCGGCGGGGTGTAGTCGGGGAGCCCGGGCGCCTTCTTCAGGCCGTGGGCGACATCCACCCGGAAGCCGTCGACACCACGGTCGAGCCAAAAGCGCAGGATCTCGTGGAAGCGGCCGTGCACCCACGGATCCTCCCAGTTGAGGTCGGGCTGCGAGGTGTCGAAGAGGTGCAGGTACCATTGGCTGGGCGTGCCATCAGGGCTCGTGACGCGAGTCCAGGCCGGGCCGCCGAAGACGGACTCCCAATTATTCGGTGGCAGCTCGCCAGCCGCGCCCTTGCCGTCACGGAACATGTAGTGGTGCCGCTCGAGGCTTCCCTCTGGCGAGGCGAGCGCCGCCCTGAACCATTCGTGCCGGTCGGAGGTGTGGTTCGGCACGAGGTCGACGATGAGCTTCAGGCCGAGTTCGTGCACGCGGTGCTCGAGGGCGATGAAGTCGTCGAGGGTTCCGAAGAGCGGATCAACATCGCAGTAGTCGGCGACGTCGTAGCCGGCATCCTTCTGCGGTGATGTGTAGAACGGCGAGAGCCAGACCGCATCCACGCCGAGTTCCAGGAGGGAGCCGAGCCGAGAGGTGATGCCGGGCAGGTCGCCAAGGCCGTCGGCGCGCAGGCCGTCAGCGAAGGATCGCGGATAGATCTGGTAGATGACGGCGGAGCGCCACCATTCGCTGCCGAGTGTCATCCGAAAACCCTATGGCATGGCTGGTCGGCAGAGGCCCTATCGGCAGTACGCTCGGAACATCATGGACAGGGCCGTCCCGAACCGATCCCCGGCACAAAGGAGACAGGCGGATGTCGCCCAACCACCTCATCCCGCATCACGATGGTTCGCCGCTCTACGTCTCGGAAGCGGCCCCAGCGCTCGGTGATCGCGTGCGGGTTCGCGTGCGCATCCCCGAGAGCTTCGGTCCCGTGCTCGAGGTGCACACCCGCTCGAATCCGGATCACGAGCCGCGCTACCAGGTGGCCTCGCACGTCGCGAACCTCGACGGCTGGGACTGGTGGGAGGCCGAGATCGAGATCGAGAATCCGGTGCACCGTTACCGCTTCCTCTTCAGCCTCGACGACGGTCGCATGATGTGGCTGAACGCGACCGGGTTGCACACGATCGAGACCCTCGACTCCGAGGATTTCCGCCTCGTGACCTGGCCGGCCGCACCCGACTGGGCGACCAGTACCGTCATGTACCAGATCTTCCCCGACCGGTTCGCGAGATCGGCGGCGGCGGATGACCGTGAGCCGCCGCCCTGGGCCAAGCCCGCGAAGTGGGACGACGAGGTCGTCTTCGTCGGCCCCGACACCTCGCGGCAGTTCTTCGGTGGCGACCTCAAGGGCGTCGAGGAACACCTCGACCACCTCGAACACCTCGGCGTGACCCTGATCTATCTGACGCCGGTCTTCCCGGCCCAGTCGAATCACCGGTACGACGCGCTCTCATTCGACGAGGTCGACCCGCTACTCGGCGGCGACAATGCACTGGTCGGCCTCGTCACGGCAGCGCATCACCGCGGCCTGCGGGTGATCGGCGACCTAACGTCGAATCACAGCGGCGACGCGCACGAGTGGTTCAGGGCATCCCATCTGCAGCCCGGCGCGCCGGAGAGCGAGTTCTATTACTGGCTCGACAGCGAGCAGCGGCGGTACGTGTCGTGGCTCGGGGTGCCGAGTCTCCCCAAGTTCAACTGGAACTCGTATGAGCTGCGCCGGAGGTTCATCCACGGCATGGATTCGGTGGTCTCGAAATGGCTGCGGCCACCCTTCTCGCTCGACGGCTGGCGCATCGACGTGTCGAACATGACCGGGCGCTACCTCGACCAGGATCTCAATCAGCAGGTGCGCCGAGTCATCCGGGACACGATGGTGGATGCGAACCCCGACACGATCCTCCTCGGCGAATCGACCAACGATGCCGCCCCCGATTTCGACGGGGACTCCTGGCACGGAGCGATGACCTACGCGAACTTCACCCGCCCGATCTGGGCCTGGCTGTCGAAGCCGGGGAGCCCGGCCGCCGGCGGCATCGGAATCGCGCTCGGGATGGTGCCGACCTATACCGGCGAGGAGGTGTTCCAGGCCCACCAGCGGTTCACCGCGGCCTTCCCGTGGCGGGTGCGGCTGCACAACATGAACGCCCTCGACACGCACGACACCCCCCGATTTCTCACCCACGCGCTGCCCGGAACGGTGCCGGTGGCCTTCGGCTTGGCCGTGACGCTGCCCGGAATTCCGGTGATCTTCGCCGGCGACGAGTTCGGACTCACCGGGGTGGATGGCGAGCACTCCCGCACCCCGCTGCCGTGGGATGCCATCGCGGATGCGGCGCCGACCATCGCCCTCTACAGCGAACTGATCCACCTTCGCACCGGGCATCCGGCGCTGAATGGTGGAGGCATCCGGTGGCTCCATGTCGGAGCCGAGGTGCTGGTCTTCGTGCGGGAGTCGGAGGTGGGGTGCGTGCTCGTGGTCGCGGCCCGGAGTGGGTTCTCGGTGGTTCTGCCGCCGGATGCGGTGGCCGGCACAGCCGAGCGCCTCTATGGAGCGGTCACGCACTCGGTCACCTCCGACGGGGTGCGGCTGAGTGCATCCGGACCGGCGTTCGGGGCGTTCGCGCTGCCCGGCATCGAGCTGCCCGACTTCGCGGACGTCGGCACAGTGCTGGCGCTCGACCCCCCGACCGACGACTGACGCGCCCCGCCGGTTTCGTCCGCCCCGCCCATCGGTCGGTGGTCGAGCCCGTCGAGACCCGCGAATTGCATGAAATGGCGGTGAACCGCCATGCCCGCCAAAACACGCAACTCACCTTGATTCGCAGCCGAGTAGCCTCCGCCGTAATGCGTCCGGGGCCTCGGGCGCCGGATGCTATTCTCGAACGGTGCCAAACCGGCTGTGGGAAGACCCATGTGCTGATTTCGCCCCCTTAGCTCATTGGTAGAGCACTTCCTTGGTAAGGAAGAGGTAGTGGGTCCGATTCCCACAGGGGGCTCTCGCAACCCGGTTAGCCGGGTGCGTCCCGGCGGGGTAGCTCAGGTGGTTAGAGCACACGGCTCATAATCGTGGTGTCGCGGGTTCGAGTCCCGCTCCCGCTACATCGGGCCTTACCCCCGGATCGTGGACACGGTGTCTTTTCGGTTATGCCGCTTCGGTGAGGGTAGCGGACAGGGCGGCTTCGTATGCGTTCGGGGCGATGTTGCCGATCGCGGAGTGGCGCCTTCGGGTGTTGTAGCGGTTCGCCCACCGGAACACGGCCCGGTAGGCGGTGGTCTGGTCCGGGAACGTCGGCCGGCCTTCGAGGAGCTCGCGTTTGAGGGTCGCGTTGAAGCTCTCCGCGAGCGAGTTGTCCGCACTCGACCCGATTCCGCCCATGGACTGGACGGCTTTCAAGTCCTTGCAGAGCTTCACGTAGCTTTTCGAGGTGTAGACCGCCCCGTGGTCGCTGTGAAAAACAGCATCAGCCAGGGACCCGCGGTCGTGGGCCGCTGCGCGGAGGGCGTCTTCGACGAGTTCGGTGCGCATGTGGTCCGCGACCTGCCAGCCGGTCAGCTTGCGTGAGCACAGATCGATCACTGTGGCCAGGTAAAGGTTGCTGCCGTCAGCGATCGGCAAGTAGGTGATGTCGCCGACGTAGCTGAGGTTCGGCTCGGCGGCGGTGAAGTCTCGCTGGACGAGGTCGGGGAACCGGCGCCCGGACTGGTCCGGGATCGTCGTCTTCACCCGCCGGCGCAGCCGGATCCCCGCCAGCTGGTGCTCACGCATCACCCGCGCGACACGCTTGTGATTGACCCTCTGCGGGGCCAAAATACCGTCGTTGAGATCCCCGGTGATCCTCGGTACCCCGTATGCACGGTCGCCGCCCTGATCCGGGTCTTGCAGCACCCGGATCCGCTCCGCCAACACA
>JAYVNU010000105.1:0-6131 GCA_043758345.1 Lacisediminihabitans sp. | reverse complement strand
CACCCTGCCCCGACATGTACGGGTCGAACACGAGTGCGATGGCGGCGAGGGTGAAAATCACGAAGCCGAGGTTGTAGATCTTCACCCGGCCGTAGAGGTCGCCGAGACGGCCGAAGCTGACCACGAGAACGGCCGTGACGAGGATGTATCCCATCAGCATCCAGAGCAGGTAGCTCACGTTGCTCGGTTCGAGGGGATTGAGCTTGATGCCCTTGAAGATCGCGGGTAGCGAGATCAGCACGATCGATCCGTTGATGGTGGCCATCAGGATGCCGAGGGTGGTGTTGCTCAGCGCGATCCATTTGTAGTTCGGGTGGTCTTTGTTGAACATCCCCACGCGTGTTCGTTCCGTCTTCGTGCTCACGTCTGCTCCTCGATGAACGGCCTCGTCATCGAGCGCCAATAGTTAGTTGTTGTGTACTAACTATATGGGAAATCGATTCGGACGCATCCTCAGCGGGCGAACGAGGAGACGACGGCAGTGAGCAGCCCGGCGAATCCGGGGGAGTTGAGCCCGATGATCAGGCCGACGTTGATGATCACGCTCAGCCAGAAGGCGATGCGGAAACTCCGCTTGTGGGTCTTATGGCGAAGACGCTGTTGCGCGAAGATCGCGCCGGGCCAGCCGCCGATGATGCCGAGCAGCACGAGCGACCGTTCCGGGATGCGCCAGGTGTGGGCGGAGGCGGCCCGTTTGTCGGCGGCATACAGCAGGTAGGTGATCACGCTGACCACGACGTAGAGGCCGACGACCCAGAACGGTAGTCCCCAGTAGAACCGCAGGACGAAAACGAGCGCCACGAAGGCGAAGATCGCGAGGTAGCTCACGAGCGTGTCGGACCGTGGGGGCAACACCCGCCTGGTCTGCACGGCCGTTGCCCGGGGCTTGCCCTCCGGCGAGAGTCCAACCTCGAAGGTCAGCGCGTCGCCGACCTGCGGGCGTCCGGTGTCTTTCGGAAAGGAGCTGATGTGCACGAAGACGCTTCGAGTGGTGTCGGCGATCGTGACGAAACCGAACCCGCGTTCGTCATTCCACGTGGTCAGAACACCGGCAACGCGGGGAGAAGATGTGACAGACACCTGACCATTATCTTCGGCCACTTGCATCCTTCCGTCCGCACGACCACAGTGTCGGGTATGACTGACAGCTCTGAGTCCGGCTCGACCATCTTCGTTCTTTTCGGTGCGACCGGGGACCTTGCCAAGCGCATGGTCATCCCCGCGTTCTTCCAACTGGCCCAGCATGATCTGCTCCCGAAGCAGTGGCTCCTCGTCGGCAACGGTCGCGGCGACGTCTCCCACGAAGACTTCACACAGCACGTTCACGACGTGCTCACCGAGTTCGGCCCGAGACCGGAAGACGGGCCGTGGGACGAGTTCAGCGCCAACCTGCGCTTCGCCGGCGGTGGGTTCGACGGCACGAATCCCGGCAGCCTCCTCGATGTGCTCAGGGAGGCGAAGAAGACCCTCGGCGACGACGCCCAGTACATCCATTACCTTGCCATCCCGCCGACCGCGTTCATCCCGATCACCGAGGGACTCGGCGCGCATGATCTCGCGAAAGGGTCGCGAGTCGTCTACGAGAAGCCGTTCGGAACGAGCCCGGCCAACTATGCGGAACTCGACGAAGCCGTGCACAAGGTGCTCGACGAGAATCAGGTTTTCCGCATCGACCACTTCCTCGGCAAGGAGGGAACCCAGAATCTTCACGCCCTGCGCTTCGGCAACGGCATCTTCGACAGCGTCTGGAATCGCGAGCACATCCGGGCGGTGCAGATCGACGTGCCGGAGACCCTCGACATCGACGACCGGGCCGAGTTCTACGACCAGACCGGTGCCTTCCTCGACATGATCGTCACCCACCTGTTCCAGCTCGCGGCCGAGATAGCGATGGAGCCGCCGCTCTCGATGAAGGCAGACGACCTGCAGGCGGCGCGGGAGTCCGTGATCGCGGCCTTTCGCCCGCTCGCGAAGGAAGATGTGGTGTTCGGGCAGTATGACGGCTACACCGAGACGGAGGGGATCGCGAACAACTCGACGATGGATACGTTCGTCGCGGCCCGGCTGTGGATCGACACCGACCGGTGGCGCGATGTTCCGTTCCTCCTCCGCACCGGGAAGCAGCTAGCAGCCGGGGCGCAGCAGATCAGCCTGATCTTCCGCGAGCCTCCGACCGGCCCACTCAGCCACGACGTTCCGCTTGCCGGGAACGTGCTGACGGTGGATGTCGCCGGCTCAGGCTCCATCAACCTCACGGTCGTCGTGAAGGAGCCTGGCGCGGATTTCGCCCTCGCGACCGCGACGAGCGATCTTCCGCTCTCGAGCGTGCCCGATGCCGACCCGCTGCCGCCCTACGTGAAGCTCATCAACGACGTCGTCATCGGCGATCGTTCGCTCTTCACGAGGCCCGATGGGCTCGCCGCGGCCTGGGCGGCGGTGAAGCCGATCCTCGACGACCGCCCGCCGGTCGAGAAGTACGCTCGGAAATCGTGGGGACCGGATGCCGCCGAAGCCATTGCGGCACCGGACGGCTGGCTGCTCGGCGAGTAGCCGACGCGCCCCACGGCGTGGCAGTTCCGGTGGCCGACCTCCAGGCTTCGATTCTCACGTCCACAAACGCTGATGTAATTCGCGCTCAGATAGGTGGGAGCTATTCGAGGGCGAATTACATCACTCCAGAGAGGGATCGGGCGCAACATCGCAGAACGCAACTACGCCATCGAGACGGTAACGCCACTACCGATCCCGATGCGGTGCGACTGCCGTTCTCGCGCCAGGCGTAACCTGCCTGCATGACGACAAGCGCAGAATTGCTCGGCGACGCCTTCGGGCGCATCCGCGAACTGGTCGAGCAGACGGTCGATGCCCTCGATCTCGACCAGCTCTCGTGGCGGGTCGCCGACGACGCGAATACGATCGCCTGGCTCGTCTGGCACCTCACGCGCGTACAGGACAGCAGCATCACCTCCGCCTCGGGTGGCGAGCAGGCGTGGAACGCCGACGGCTGGTCCGAACGGTTTGCCCTCCCGTTCGATGACAGGGCTACCGGTTACGGTCAGTCCACCGTCGAAGTCGGTGCGGTGCGGGTCTCGGCGGAATTGCTTCTCGGCTACCACGATGCGGTCAGCGCACGCACCCTCGCCTATGTGAGCTCCCTCGACGACACAGGTCTCGATCGGGTTGTCGACACCAGGTTCGACCCACCCGTGACACTCGCCGTGCGCCTGGTCAGCATCGTCAGCGACGAACTACAGCACGCCGGGCAGGCCGCGTTCGTGCGGGGAGTGGTTCTGCGTCGGCGGTAGCGTGACTTGCTCAGGCCTCGGCTTCATCGTCGGTCAGCGCCGACTGCCGGCGGGGGATGAGGGTGGTGACATTGTGGACCTGCTCGATGTCCACCGGTTCGGTCTCCGGAAGCACCACCCGTGGGCGCCCGAGACGTTTCTCGAGTTCGACCATGACCATATTGCTGAGGTCTGTCAGTGTTGCGATCTGCTGCTCGGAAACGACCCGCGGTTCGAAATCAAGAACGCACAGGGTGCCGATCCGATAGCCGTCACCGGTGATCAGCGGAACACCGGCATAGAACTGCAGGCCGAACTCCCCGGCGACGAGCGGATTCGACAGCGCACGCGGATCGTACCTGGCATCTTCGATGATGCGCGGGGTGTCGGCCAGGATCGCGGAGGCGCAGAGGCCATCGGTGCGTTCGATCCGGTTGAAGTCGAGGCCATGGTGGGACTTGAAGAGGATGTGCTCTTCGTCCACGATGCTCACGATCGATACCGGAACGTCGAACACCCGCGCTGCGATGGCGGTGATTCGGTCGAAGGTCTCGTCTGTCGGCGACGCGAAGACGTCGTACAGCCGAACGGCGTCGAGGCGGGCTGCTTCGACCGCCGGGTCTTCCACCTCTCGTCGACGGTGTCGACCGGTCTCGACGATCACCGCCCGGCGCATGAGCGAGACGAGTTCGCCGGAATCGGGTCGATCCCGAGGGCAGCGGGCTGTCATGACGGCAAGCAGGTCTCGCCAGGGCGCAGGGATCCAGCCGGGGATCTCGGGATCCCGGTGTAGCCGAGCGATGGCCGACGCGATGGGGTCGCCCTCGAACGCGAGCTTCCGGGTGAAGCACTCGAGCAGAACGAGGCCGAGCGAGAAGACATCGGCGGCGGGCCCCACCGGTTGCTTCGCAACCTGCTCCGGGCTGAGGTAGGCCGCAGTTCCGGCGGTGAGTCCGTCGCCGGTTATTCGTGAGTTGCGGGCCACGAGAGCGATGCCGAAATCGGAGAGCTTCGCGCGGGCGCGCGCGCTGTCATCGCGATAGTCGACCAGAAGCACGTTCGACGGTTTGATATCGCGGTGGATCACCCCGCGGTGGTGGATGTATTGCAGGGCCTCAGCGAGGTCGTACCCGATCTGGGCGACTTTTCGGCCACCGAGTCGGCCGGCCTCGATACTGCGCTCGAGATCCGTTCCCTGCACGAGTTCCATCACGAAGTAGATGCGGGGATGCTCGGGCTCAGTTCGATCGATCGCCGCATCGAGCAGCGACACGAGCCCGTGATGGTTCAGGCCGGCGAGGACATTGACCTCGTCCTCCTGGCGCTGCACGTCTTTCTCGTCGACACTCCGGTCGAACAGCTTGACGGCGACATCCCGCCAGAGCAATTCGTCACGTGCCTGGTAGACGGATCCCATTCCGCCCCGACCGATGAGTTCGAGCAGGCGATATCGATCGCCCAGCTTGTCGCCCAGTCGCGGTGCCATGGTGTCGAGCCTCTCCGATCCTGGGGATCGGCGAACAAGCCGACTAGGAGAATTGTGCGGTATCCCTCGGACTTTTCGCGAGAATAGAGTCGGGGATTGACACTGCCGAAGCGGACGGCTACGGCTCTTCCTGGCCGATGTCCTCATTCCAGAGGGCGGGATTCGCCGTGATGAAACCGCTCATCATCGAGATGAGGTGAGGATCATTCACGACGGTCACTTCGGTACCATTCACGGCGAGCCAGTCCTGACCGCCGAGGAAGCTGATGTCGTCGCCGACGACGACGCGCCCGATGCCGAATTGCCGGACGAGACCCGAGCAGTACCAGCACGGCGACAGGGTCGTCACCATCACCGTGTCCCGGTAGCTGCGCTGGCGGCCGGCGTTGTGGAAAGCGTTGGTTTCCGCATGCATCGCAGCGTCGTCATCCTGAACCCGCCGGTTGTGACCGCTGCCGAGCAGTCGGCCATCAGAGGAAAACAGGGCGGCACCGATCGGGATGCCGCCCTCGGCCGCACTCTTCTCTGCCTCGGCTCGGGCGACGGCAAGCTTGTCGACGTCGGTGGCGTAGATCGTGACGTCAGGCAATGTCGTCCGCAGCATCCACACCGATGACGACAGCGGGTGCTGCTCCGAGCGGTCCGCCGAGCTTCGGCTTCAGAACGGTGAACAAGACGCTATATGCGATAGCGGAGATCACGAAACCGACGATCGCGGTGAGGTCTCCGATCGCCGAGATCGAGAACTGCCCGGGCGGAGTGGTGGCCGTGACGACGACGCCCTGGTAGAACGTCTGATCGGAGAACAGCCAGAGAGAGACCACCACCCCGATCGCGAAGGAGATGATCCCGGCCGCGTTGCGGTATTTCATGTGGTCACTGAGGAGGGAGGCGATCTCGGTGCCACGACGCAGATACCGGTCCATCAACACGACGGCGAGCCACGGTGTGATCCAGTAGGCGATCACGAGCAGGAAGGCCTCGTACTTCGCCCCCGCATCCGCCAGCGCGCTCCAGGCGATGAAGAACCCGATGACGCCGAAACCGAGGGCGACGATAGCCCGGCGGAGCGAGAACGGGATCTTGATTCCCGCCGCGAGGAATGACATCGCTCCGGAGTAGACGTTCAGCGCGTTCGCGGCGATGGCACCGACCGCGATGGCGACAAGCGTGAGGTCCCGGATGACCGCGGGCATGCTCGCGGTGAACGACGAAGTTGGGCTGCCCGGGTTGAACCCGGCGATCGTCGCCGCAGCGGCACCGGCCGCCATCAGCACGATGCAGGAGACGAAATTGCCGAGGCCCGCAGCCCAGGCGATGGTCTTCTTGCTCGTCGCGGCCTTCAGGTAGCGGCTGTAATC
>JAYVNU010000104.1:0-6183 GCA_043758345.1 Lacisediminihabitans sp. | reverse complement strand
CCTCAAGGTCTTCATAGGGCGCGTTCATCTCCTCCGCGCGGTAGAAGTTGGTGTTCGGCACCCGGAATCCACCCGGGGTGACGGGCTCGAACATCTCTTTCATGGCCGGGATGCCGGTGATCGCGAGCGCCCCCTGCGGGGTGCCGTGGTAGGCCACGTTGCGGGAGATGACCTTGTGCTTGGTCGGGCGACCCTGCAGTTTCCAGTAGTACTTGGCGAGCTTGAATGCCGTCTCGACAGCCTCGCCACCGCCGGTCGAGAAGAACACCCGATTGAGGTCACCCGGCGCATAGTCCGCGAGACGGTCGGCGAGTTCGATGGCACTCGGATGTGCATACGACCAGAGGGGGAAGAACGCGAGCTCCTCAGCCTGCTTCGCCGCGACCTCGGCGAGTCGACGGCGTCCGTGACCGGCGTTGACCACGAACAGGCCGCTCAGCCCATCGAAGTATTTCTTGCCGCGGGAGTCCCAGATGTGGTGGCCCTCGCCCTTGACGATGATCGGCACACCGTGGCCGTCTTCCATGACGGACTGGCGAGAGAAATGCATCCACAGATGGTCTTTCGCCTTCTGCTGCAGCTCGGCCTCGTTGAGGGTCGTGACTGATTCTGAGATGGACATGTCGTTACCGTGTTCCCCAGTTGTAAAACTGTTTCTGTAGCTTGAGATAGACGAAGGTCTCGGTGGAGGCGACCCCGGGGATGGCCCGGATGTCGTGGTTGAGCAGCGCGATCAGGTCTTCGTCGTTCTCGCAGACGACCTCGGCGAGGATGTCGAAGCTGCCCGCTGTGAGCACCACGTAATCGACGGCGGCGAGTCGAGCGAGGGCCTCGGCGACGACGGTCGTGTCGCCGGTGACGCGCACGCCGACCATGGCTTGGCGATAGAAGCCGAGCTGCATCGGGTCGGTGACGGCGACGACCTGCATGACCCCGGAATCCGTCAGCTTCTGCACGCGCTGGCGGACGGCGGCCTCACTCAGCCCGACGGCCTTGCCGATCTCGGCGTAGGAACGACGACCATCGGCCTGGAGCTGCTCGATGATGGCCTTGGACACCTCATCGAGCTGGATTGGCTTCTGGGAGGGAGGCATACCGTGATTCTGTCAGTCGTTTGGGCTGGAGACAAGCGAATCCGCACCGCGAGCCGCGTTTTGCGACGGAATCGGTGGAAGATGGCCGTAGCGAGGTGGGCGTTGCGTCGGTAAGTTGGAGGCATGAGCGCAGCTGAGATCCGAAACTTCATCGACGGCGACTATGTGACGGCGAAGGCGGATTCCGCGTTCGATCTCATCGATCCGGCAACGGAGGGTGTCTATGGTTCGTCGCCCGTCTCGGGGAAGGCGGATGTCGACGCCGCGTTCGGCGCGGCGGCCGCGGCCTTCGAGGAATGGGGCGAGACCACCCCGGCAGAACGCCAGCTCGCACTGTTCCGCATCGCCGACGCCGTGGAGGCGCGGGCGGAGGAGTTCGCCGACCTCGAGTCGAAAGACACCGGTAAGCCGCGAGCATCCCTGGTCGCCGATGAGATCATGCTGTCGGTCGACCAGATCCGATTCTTCGCCGGTGAGGCGCGGCACCTCAGCGGCATGGCATCCGGTGAGTACATGAAAGACCACACTTCGCAGCTTCGGCGGGAGCCGATCGGCGTCATCGGCCAGGTCACGCCCTGGAACTACCCGCTGAACATGGCGGTCTGGAAATTCGCGCCGGCAATCGCGGCCGGCAACACCACGGTGCTGAAGCCGAGCGACACGACCCCGTCGTCCACCCTCTTCCTTGCCGAGGTCGCCGCAGAGTTCCTCCCGGCCGGGGTGTTGAACGTCATCACCGGCGACCGAACGACGGGCGCGGCGATGATCGAGCACACGACCCCGCAGATGGTGTCGATCACCGGGTCGGTGCGCGCCGGCATGGAGGTGGCGAAGGCCGCGGCATCCGATCTCAAGCGGGTGCACCTGGAGCTCGGCGGCAAGGCGCCGGTCATCGTGTTCGACGACGCCGACATCGAATCGGCCGTCGAGGGAATCGCGGTCGCCGGCTACTTCAACGCGGGCCAGGACTGCACGGCGGCGACGCGGGTGCTTGTGCAGGCCGGCATCCACGACGAGTTCGTCGCCGCGCTCGCGGCCTACGCGCGGGAGAACGCGAAGACTGGGGGACCGAGTGAGGACGGCATTCTGTTCGGTCCGGTCAACAATGCGAACCAGCTCGCCCAGGTCGAGGGGTTCATCAGTCGCCTGCCCGCCAACGCGAACATCGAACTCGGCGGTCACCGCCAGGGGTCGACGGGGTACTTTCACGAGGCGACGATCGTGTCGGGACTCCGCCAAAGCGACGACGCCGTGCAGAACGAGATCTTCGGCCCGGTCATTACCGTGCAGAAGTTCACCGATGAGGCACAGGCGCTCGAGTGGGCGAACGGCGTGCAGTACGGACTCTCCTCGAGTGTCTGGACGCAGAATCACGGTCGAGCGATGCGGTTCGCGAAGCACCTCGACTTCGGGTGCGTGTGGATCAACACCCACATCCCGCTCGTTGCAGAGATGCCACACGGAGGATTCAAGCACTCCGGCTACGGGAAAGACCTCTCCGCCTACGGATTCGAGGACTACACCCGCGTCAAACACGTCATGTCGTTCATCGGATAGCCCACAATAGGGATTATGGATGTGGACGAAGACACGATCGTCGTACCGCCACGAGACCTGACGGCCGTTCCGATCGGGATCGACTCCGACACGATCATCCGCTATCGGACGGCAACGTTCGAGCCTGAACCGGCGGTGCCGCCGACGTTCGTCGAGACGGGACCACTCGAGGCGGACGACCTCCGGGGGATTCCGGAAGAGCTCGTCGAGCCGCCGCTGCGACCCGTGCGGCTCTCCGCCGCCCAGGTCTCGGCCGCGGCGAGTGCCGCACTCGGTGCGTCCAAGCAGGGCCAAGCACCCGGCACGGCACCGCTCCCAGCGGGGGAGCAACGAGAAACCCTGCCGGTCGACTACAGCTTCAGGATCAACGACCAGGCGCCTGTCCCGCTCACCATTCCTACGCTGATTGGCCGCCGTCCGGCGCTTCCGAGAATCATGAGGAGCGCGTCGCCGAATCTCGTCTCCGTCCCCTCGCCGCGCAGGGAGGTGTCGTCCACCCACCTCGAACTTCGCCAGCAGGGTGCCCTCGTGATCGTCACCGATCTGCGGTCGACCAACGGGAGCATCGTGCGGATGCCCGGGCGTTCGCCCGTGAAACTCGGCCAGGGCGAGTCCCTGGTCGTCGTACCGGGTACCGTTGTCGATATCGGTGACGGCAATCTCATCGAAGTGTTGCCGTTGCAGGGTGTCGGGTCGGATGCTGTCGGCGCAGAGAGCGGCGACGGGGGGCGACAGCGGTGACGGAAATCGGTCGAAAGGCTGCGGAGCGCGTTCTCTCCCTCCCCGGGAGACCCGGCGTCGGACTCGTCATCGCCTGGGGGGCCGCGACCGACACCGGACGCCGACGCGACCACAATGAAGACAGTCTCATCGCCGAGTCGCCGATGTTCGCGGTCGCCGACGGGATGGGCGGGCATTCCGCGGGTGACGTCGCGAGTGCGGCGGTCGTCTCGAGACTCGCCGAGGCGGTCGTGACCGACTTCACCGAGCCGGAGGCCATCGAGTACGCACTGCATGAGGCGACGGTGGATATCGGCGAGGCGGCAGACGAGAAGTCGCTCGGCGTCGGCACGACGGTGACCGGTGCCGCCCTCACCATGCAGGAGGGAGATCCGTTCTGGACGGTCTTCAACGTCGGTGACTCCCGGGTCTACGCCTTCGAGCAGAACGAACTCCACCAGGTGACGACCGACCATTCCGTCGTGCAGGAACTCGTGGCGGCCGGACTGATCCGAGCCGAGGATGCCGAATCTCATCCCGAGAGCAACGTGATTACCCGGGCGGTCGGCTTCAATGCAGAACCGCGAACGGACTTCTGGGTGGTGCCGGTGCGAAAAGGGCTTCGACTCCTTCTCTGCTCTGACGGACTGACCAAGGAGATCGACGACGAGCGGATCCGACTTCACCTCGCTGCCGGACTGACCCCGATGGAGACCGCGCAGGCTCTGGTGGACGCCGCGCTCGCGAGCGGTGGGCGCGACAACGTCACGACGATCGTCGTAGACGTGGTGGAAGCCAACGGGGTTCTCGACCTCGAAGACACGGCGCCGCGGTCGCGAAATCCTCGGGGCGACTGACCTGATCTGCCTCACGGGCCAGGATGACCCCCGAACGGGGGGAATAAAAGTATCCTCTGACCAGCGTTTTGGGGTCAGCGGTCGCGTGGGCGTGCTGCGTACAATGAGGGACCGGTGTCGTGACTTCCCGGATTCGAATCCGGAGCCTGTCAGGGCCTCCCGCGCGGAAGGAGACCGATGGCCCGCCGTTTGCCGTCCCAGCCTCCCGTGCTCCCGGGTTTCTCCCACGTGCGCGTGCTCGGCTCCGGCGGTTTCGCCGACGTCTTCCTCTACGAACAGAACATGCCGCGTCGCCAGGTCGCCGTCAAGGTGATGCTGAGCGAGGTGGTCAACGACCAGGTTCGCCAGATGTTCCAGGCGGAGGCGAACCTGATGGCGCAGTTGAGCGCGCATCCGTCGATTCTCACGGTCTACCAGGCGAGTGTCTCGTCCGACGGTCGCCCGTACCTTGTGATGGAGCTCAGTTCCTCCGCGCTGAGCGAGCGTTATCGACGTGAAAGAATTCCGGTGCCGGAGGTGTTGCGCATCGCGGTCAAGATCGGCAGTGCCATCGAGACCGCCCACCGTGCCGGAACGCTGCACCGTGACATCAAGCCGTCCAACATCCTGCTCACCGCGTACGGGCATCCGGTGCTCTCAGACTTCGGGATCGCGTCGACGCTGACGGAGACCGAGAACATGGAGTCGGTCGGGATGTCGATTCCCTGGTCGGCGCCGGAGGTGTTGATGGATGAGACGCCCGGAAGCATCGCCTCCGAGGTCTGGTCATTCGGTGCCACCGTCTATTCGCTTCTCGCCGGGCGCTCACCGTTCGAGATCCCCGGCGAGTCCAATAAGTCGGCAGACCTCATCTCCCGCATCAACCGGGCGAAAATCCAGCCGATCGGGCGATCGGACGTGCCGAAAAGTCTCGAGCGGCTACTGCAACGGGCGATGTCACGGAAGACCGAGGCGCGCCCGGCGACCGTGCTGGATCTGGTGCGGGAGCTGCAGGCGATCGAGACCGAACTCGGGGTCTCGCAGACACCGATCGAAGTCGCAATGGATGACTGGGCGCTCGGCACCGTCTCGGACCTCGAGGATCGCACGCTCATCCGCGGTATCGATTCGCCGATCGGCGTGCGACCGCGTCGTCGTCGCAGCCCCGTCGCGCAATCGAGTTATCGGGGAGTCGCCACCGTCCTCAAGCAGTCGCTCGGCGCCCCGCAGAACAGTCTGACCTCGCCGGTACGCCCGGCCCGGGGGGTGCGGGCGCTCACGGTGACCCTCATCACCGCGGTCGTGCTGGTCGTCGGCCTCGGCGTGACGGCCGGCATCGTGCTTGCTAAGGCGAATGGCTCCGATATTCCGAAGGTCACCGACATCGCGGCGAAGACCACCGCCGATTCGATCCAGTTCAGCTGGACGGATCCAGGAATCGCTACCGCGGACACCTACCAGGTCACGACGAGCGACGGCCGGTCGAGCATGCAGCTGAGCCCCACCTACGCGGTGGATGCGCAGGTCGGCGATCGGGTCTGCATCACCGTCACCGTCAATCGGGAGGGCAAGACCGGACCCCCGAGCGCCGAGAAGTGCGTGGCCTTCGGTGGATGAGGTCAGCACGTTGAGCCGGTGGAGTTGACACCGTGGAGTTGACACCGTGGGGGTGACCCGGTGACCGCCCGAGGCTGGCTGTCCGCGCACAGGTCGCTGACCGTCGCCGCGGTCAGCGGTGCCGTCCTTGCGGCGCTCGTGATCTCGGTGGCCGTCGTCTCGACCGGATACTCGGCGCAGAAGCTGACCCTCGACGACGGCTCGGTATGGGTTGCGAATGGCAGCTCCGAAGTGATCGGCCGCGCCAATCCGCAGGTGCTGGCACTGAATTCTGTCGTCGCGAGCACCGGTTCCGAGATCGATGTCGTGCAGAGCGGCGCCACCGTTCTGCTGTTCGATCGCTCCAACGCGAAGGTGGA
>JAYVNU010000103.1:0-6185 GCA_043758345.1 Lacisediminihabitans sp. | reverse complement strand
GGCCATGCTGAGAACGAAGGTGGTGAGGGCGAAGGCACCGAGGCCGAGGCCTCCCGGATCCCCGAACGCAGGGGTCGCGCTGACTGGTGGCGACGAATTCTGCGACTCGCCACTCATGGTCTCGCGGGTGGTGGACATGATGCTCTCCTTCGGCGCAACCTCCCTGTCACGCACCTTCCTGCAGGATACGCTGGCTCTTCCGGGCCGCCAAGGGCGTCGCGTTTCGAGACAGCTCGGTTCCGTCTCCGCCGAATCCCCGGGCTGCCCCCTCCGAATAGACTGGAGGCTTCCCCCTCCCGCCGTCTTCCTCGGAGTTCCATGCCTGACATCACCACCGAGACGGTTGCGCATCTCGCGAACCTCGCCCGCATCGGGCTCACCCCCGACGAGATCGACAAGCTCACAGGCGAACTCGGGGTCATCCTCGAGTCGATCGCGAAGGTGAGCGAGGTCGCGACGGCGGATGTTCCGGCCACGAGTCATCCGATCCCTCTCGTCAACGTCTACCGCCCGGATGTCATCGGCGAGACTCTGTCGGTCGAGGAGGCTCTCAGCGGAGCGCCGGAGCATGACGGTAGTCGCTTCAAGGTCTCGGCAATTCTGGGGGAGGAGCAGTAATGACCGACCTCACCCGTCTCAGCGCTGCCGAGTTGAGCGAGAAGCTCGCCTCCCGGGAGGTATCGAGCGTCGAGGTGACACAGGCGCACCTGAATCGCATCGCCGCGGTCGACGGCGACATCCATGCGTTTCTCCATATCTCCAAAGACGCAATCGACACCGCGGAGGGAGTCGACGTGCTGCGCCGCACCGGCAGCCCGCTCGGGCCGCTCGCCGGGGTTCCGATCGCGATCAAAGACGTGCTCTGCACTCTCGATATGCCGTCGACGGCGGGCTCGCGAATTCTCGAAGGCTGGGTGCCACCGTATGACGCGACCGTCGTTCGCAAGTTGCGCGAGGCGAACCTCATTCCCCTCGGCAAGACGAACATGGACGAGTTCGCCATGGGCTCGTCGACTGAGCACTCGGCCTATGGCCCGACCCACAATCCGTGGGATCTCGACCGCATCCCCGGTGGTTCCGGTGGCGGCTCTGCCGCTGCCGTGGCAGCATTCGAAGCTCCTCTCGCTCTCGGTTCGGACACTGGTGGTTCCATCCGCCAGCCGGCCGCGGTCACCGGTTCTGTCGGGGTGAAGCCCACCTACGGTGGTGTGAGTCGGTATGGCGCGATCGCTCTCGCGTCATCGCTCGACCAGGTCGGCCCCGTCACACGGACCGTGCTCGACGCCGCTCTGTTGCATGACGTGATCGGCGGGCACGATCCGCGTGACTCGACCAGCCTGAAAGACGAGTGGCCGAGCTTTGCCGCGGCCGCTCGAAAGGGCCGCGAGTCCCGGACGCTGAAAGGTGTGCGTGTCGGGGTCGTGAAAGAGCTGGATGCCCCCGGTTTCCAGCCCGGAGTCTCGCAGCGCTTTCACGAGACGCTTGATCTTCTGCAGAAGGACGGCGCCGAGATCGTCGAGGTGTCTGCTCCTAACTTCGAGTATGCGGTAGCGGCTTACTACCTGATTCTTCCGGCCGAGGCATCCAGCAACCTCGCGAAGTTCGACTCTGTGCGATTCGGGATGCGGGTCAACCCTGTGGGGGGAGGGACGGTCGAGGATGTCATGGCCGCCACCCGCGAGGCCGGATTCGGCGCGGAGGTGAAGCGCCGCATCATCCTCGGCACCTATGCGTTGAGCGCGGGCTACTACGACGCCTATTACGGCAGTGCGCAGAAGGTGCGAACCCTCATCCAGCGGGACTTCGCGAGCGCTTTCGCCCAGGCGGACATCCTGATCAGCCCGTCTGCGCCAACCACGGCGTTCAAGCTCGGTGAGAAGATCGACGACCCGCTGGCCATGTACCTGAACGACGTGACGACGATTCCGGCGAACCTGGCGGGCATCCCCGGCATGGGGCTTCCGATGGGGCTGGCACCCGAAGACGGCCTACCCACCGGGCTCCAGCTGATGGCGCCGGCGCGCGCTGATGCTCGGCTGTACGAACACGGTGCCGCGATCGAGGCGCTTCTTGAGGAGAGCTGGGGTCAGACGCTGCTCTCGCAGGCGCCGGAGCTGGCGAGGCGCTGATTTTTCCTGATCTTGCAGGGCTACACTTCCTCGCATGACCCAGCAGCAGCCGTTCACCCTCATACGCACCATCAACGATATCGAGGTGCGGCGATACCCCGACTACGTTCTCGTGCAGGCTGCGGTCGACGGCGATTTCGACCGTGCGGGTAGCAAGGCTTTCCGTCCGCTGTTCGGGTACATCACCGGGGCGAACGTCGGCTCGACGAAGTTCGAGATGACTGCGCCAGTGCTTCAGGAGCAGGTGGGCGAGACCAGCTACGTCGTCAGTTTCGTATTGCCGGAGGGAGTGGATGCCTCATCCGTCCCTCTTCCGAAGGACGCGCAGGTCACCACCCGCACCGTGCCGGGTCATGATGCTGCAGCGCTGCGATTTCGCGGGGGTTGGAGCGAGAAGGGTTTCAAGGCGCGCGGCGACGAATTGCGCGGGAAGGTGTCGGCGGCAGGTCTCGAACCGGTCGGGGACGTCTATTTCGCACGCTTTGACCCGCCGTGGATGCCCGGCATCCTGAAGCACAACGAGGTGCTGGTGGCGCTCCGGTCGTGACCGCGAGTGGTCGAAATTGGTCGCCAAGGATGTACTGGAGCGACCATTTCTGCCGTCTCGCGAAACTCGTGGGGTGTGGGGGTGCGGGATGCTACGAGTCGACCCGTGAGCGGAACGCGACCATGTTCATCCGGTTGCCGCACCGCACGGTGCAGAATCGCTTCGAACCATTGCGTGAGAGGTCGGCGAGCAGCCCGTCGCAGTCCTCGGCCTCACAGACGCGGAGGCGTGCGGTTTCTCCGGCGCGGATGATGTCGCTGAACGACATCGCGGCTTCGACCCTGATGCGTTCTGCTAGGGGGGCATCCGGTGCCGTCGCGTGGAAATGCCAGTCGAAGTGGTCGTGGCGTTCGAGCTGCGGCAGAGCACCGGATTCGGCGAGGATGCGGTTGACCGCAGCGACGAGTTCGTCTACCGGCAGGCGCCAGACGGTACGGAGGTCGTACCGCACACGCTTGACCTCGGCGAGTTCCGCGAGGTCGTGGTCGATGCGTCCGGAGTAGGTGAATGCAGTGAGGATCGCCGCGAGATCGTCGGGGGCGGCGAGCTCGTCGGTGCCGCTGCGAGAGGATCCGGCATCCGTGTTGCAGAGCACGACGAGGAAGGCGAGGTCATCTTCTGTGTCAGGGGCAAAATGCAATTTGACTCCTTACTTTCTCCAAGACTACCTTCAGAATATGAGGCGCTCGAGTACGACATCCGGATTGGTCATCGCTCTCATCGCCGCAGCGAGTTTCGGTATGTCAGGCGCGTTCATCAAGCCGCTGCTCGAGGCCGGCTGGAGCCCCGCCGCTGCCGTCACCGCGCGCGCCCTCATCGGCGGAATCGTGCTCGCACCCATCGCTGTCGTGCAACTGAGGGGCAACTGGATCGCCATCTGGCGCAACCGCTGGCGTGTGCTCGCCATGGCTCTGATCGGCGTCGCAGGAACGCAGCTCGTGTACTTCGCCGCCCTGCAGCGCATCCCGGTCGGCACCGCGATCCTCATCGAATACATGGCGCCGCTGCTGCTCGTCGGATTCGTCTGGGCCACGACTCGACGGATACCGAAGGTCGTCGTGCTCATCGGGTCGGTCGTCGCGCTGGTCGGCCTCGTGCTCGTGGTCTCGCCGAGCTCCACGGGAGGTTTCGACATCCTCGGCATCGTGTTGGCGACAATGGGCACGTTCGGCTGCGCCGTCTACTACGTCATGGCGGCTCGCCCGAGCGACGGGCTTCCGCCGGTTGCGCTGGCGTCATCCGGCCTGATCATCGGCGGGGCAGTGCTCGCACTCCTCGGCCTGGTCGGAGTGCTCCCCTTCTCCGCGACCTTCGGCGCGACTCAGCTTTTCGGCGCGGCTGTGCCGTGGTGGGTGCCACTCGCGATCGTAGGGATTTTCGCGACCGCGATCGCCTATGCGGCGAGCATCACGGCGAGCGAGATCCTTGGCTCGCGGCTTGCCTCGTTCATGGGGCTGCTCGAGGTCGTCGCCGCGACGTTCTACGCGTGGATCCTCCTCGGCGAAAGGCTCTCGATCGCCCAGTTGATCGGCGGCGTGCTCATCCTCGGCGGCATCGCGTTCGTGCGGTCGGAGAAGACGGCGGCGGCACTGGAGCCGGCCGAGTTTGCAGACGCTCCCCGGTAGAATTAATAAATGGCCCAACCCGCAGAACTCATGGATTTCGACAAAGCCATCGAGATGTTCGAGCCGGTGCTCGGCTTCGAGGTGCACATCGAACTGAACACGAAGACGAAGATGTTCAGCGATGCCCCCAACTTCTTCGGCGGTGAACCGAACACGAACGTCACGCCCGTGGATCTCGGGCTCCCGGGAAGCCTGCCGGTGGTCAACGAGCAGGCGGTGAAGTACTCGATCAGCCTCGGGTTGGCCCTCGGTTGCAGCATCCGTCCGTCCAGTCGCTTCGCGCGCAAAAATTACTTCTACCCGGATCTCGCGAAGAACTACCAGATCTCGCAGTACGAGGATCCGATCGCCTACGACGGCCTCGTTCAGGTCGAACTCGAAGACGGTCGGCTGTTCGATGTCGAGATCGAGCGAGCGCACATGGAGGAGGATGCCGGCAAGCTCACCCACATCGGCGGCGCGACCGGTCGCATCCAGGGCGCCGACTACTCGCTGGTGGATTACAACCGCGCCGGAGTGCCCCTCGTCGAGATCGTCACGCGAATGATCACCGGCGCCGAAAAGGATGCCCCGGCCCTCGCCAAGGCCTATGTCTCGACGATCCGCGACATCGTGCGGTCGCTCGGCATCAGTGACGCGAAGATGGAGCGCGGCAACATCCGCTGTGACGCGAACATCTCCCTTTCGCCACGCGGTTCCGGCAAGCTCGGTACCCGCACCGAGACGAAGAACGTCAACAGCCTGCGAAGCGTGGAGCGGGCCATCCGTTACGAGATCCAGCGTCAGGCGGCCATCCTCGCGAAGGGTGGCACGATCACCCAGGAGACCCGTCACTGGCATGAGGATACCGGCGCGACATCCGCCGGACGTCCGAAAAGCGACGCCGACGACTACCGCTACTTCCCGGAGCCAGACCTGCTGCCGGTGGAGCCGTCGCTGGCCCTGATCGAGCAGTTGCGCGCAGCTCTTCCCGAGGCGCCGGCTGTCCGTCGCCGCCGTCTGAAGGAGGCGTGGGGCTTCACCGATCTCGAGTTTCAGGATGTCTACAACTCGGGTCTCCTCACCGAGATCGAGGAGACCACCGCAGCTGGAGCATCCGCTGCTCAGGCTCGCAAGTGGTGGACCGGCGAGATCGCGCGGCTCGCGAACGCCTCCTCGGTCGACGCATCGTCGCTGATCAGCCCGCTGCACGTCTCCGAGCTCATCGCCCTGATCGAGAACGGCGAGCTGACCGACCGCTTGGCGCGCCAGGTGCTCGAGGGGGTCATCGGCGACGAGGGGTCTCCCGCGGAGGTCATGAAGTCCCGTGGACTCGTCGTGGTTTCGGATGACGGAGCCCTCATCGCTGCGATCGACGACGCACTGGCGGCTCAGCCGGATGTGCTCGCGAAGATCCGCGATGGCAAGGTGCAGGCGGCCGGAGCCGTCATCGGCGCGGTCATGAAGGCGATGCGCGGCACCGCGGATGCCGCGCGGGTGCGCGAATTGGTGCTGGAGCGGGCGCAGGGGTGAGCCGAGAATTGCACTCTGAAATCTGCGTCTGCGGAGCAGGGCGCGTCTCCTAGGTCTTTATCGGTGGCCGGCGCGTCCGCAAACCACGGACTATGTCGCGCCTAACCCAGCAGTTCTGGCACCCGCGCGTCGCGTTTTCACGCCCAGACCGGCGATTCCGCATGCTGATGCGCTTACCCTCGGGGCACTTATTGTTGTCGTGCCACGGGTTTACGCGGGAGGGGGATTCCCCTCGGGCGTCACGGTGTGGCACTCGGGATCCGACAATTTGTTTTCTCTCGTGCACGAGACGAGGTTGGCTCACGCCAAACCATAGAGCGGTCGACCGACTTACGTTGCCACCGGCAAATGGCTCTCCGAAGATGCCACTTT
>JAYVNU010000102.1:0-6186 GCA_043758345.1 Lacisediminihabitans sp. | reverse complement strand
TCGAGGTTCCGGCATCCCTCTCCGCCTATGACACTTTTCGCTGGTTCCTCGTCCACGCGAGGGAGAGCATCGAGCACATCGTCGGACGCGGAGCGGTCGCCGCCATCATGCTCAACGACGACCCCGAGTTCGCAGCCCTGCTGCACGAGCGCATTCGCGCCAACACCAAACCACTTCGCGACAATCTGCGCGCACGGTCTGCCGCCGGCGAGCTGAGGCACGATCTCGACATCGAACTGGTGATGAGCCTTTTGCTCGGCACCTTCATCGCCGAATCGATCCGCGGAAGCACCTCCGCCGACGGGTGGGCAGACAGCGTTCTCGGATTCCTGTGGCCGTCCCTGGCCCCGTAGCGCCGGCAGAACCCGGGCCGAAGGCCTCGGGCGGATCGGAAGACGGAATCTCTCGTCGGGCCGCGGTGATCTACAACCCGGTGCGGGTCGACCTCGAGCGGGTGCGCCGCGCGGTGACGAGGTGGGAGACGGTGGATGGCTGGTCCCCCTCGCTCTGGATCGCGACGAGCCTCGACCAGCCGACCGCCGACCTGGTGAGTGAGGCGATCGGTGCGGGCGTCGACCTGGTGATAGCCGCCGGTGGCGATGGCACGGTGAGCGAGGTCGCGTCGGCACTCCGCCAGAGCGGCGTCCCCCTCGGCATCCTGCCCTGCGGCACGGCGAATCTGCTCGCGCGAAATCTCCGTCTACCCCTGAACAACCTCGGGGCGGCGACGCGCCTGGCCTTCACCGGAACGGATCGACCGATCGACGTCGCCGTCATCTCGTATCGTCTCGCCGACGGCACGACCGAGGTTCGCCCGTATTTCGTCATGGCGGGATTCGGCATCGATGCCGACATGGTGTCGGGCACCGGAGCGGCGGCGAAGAAGAGGTTCGGCTGGCTGGCCTACGTCGGTCCCATCATCCGGTCCGCCTACCGGAAGAGTCGCGCCTCGGTGACCGTCTCGCTCGACGGGGGTGCCGCGGTCTCCGGTCGGCTGCACACGCTCGTGGTCGGCAATTGCAGTTCAGTGACCGCGGGAATCCGTCTGCTTCCGACCGCCGAGCTCGACGACGGGCTTCTCGACGTGCTGGCCGTCCGATCGCTCATCGGACGGGATCGACGCCGATTCGTCAGCTGGATAACGCCCTTCCAGGGGGTGCGTCGCGTGCCGATCCCGAGCGCCGCGGGCACGGAAGATCCCACCGGGGCGTTTCGCTATGAAACAGCGCGCTCGGTGACGGTGACCATGCACGACCCGACGACCTTCCAGGCCGACGGTGACCTCATCGGAAAGGTCGAGTGGGCCGAGTTCTCACTCGACCCACTCGCCGTGACCGTGCACGTCGCCGGCAGAACCGGCTGACGCGCACCCGCCAGCATGACGCTGCCGGTTACGCCTTGGTCGCCGACGGCACCGTGACCGCTGCACCGCCGTAGATGATCTTGCCCGGGTTGAACAATCCGTCCGGATCGGCGCTCTCGAACAGGCCGTTCATGAGTCCGACACCCTGGGTCGAGATGTCCTGTTCGAGCCACGGCGAGTGCTCGAGGCCGACACCGTGGTGATGCGAGATGGTTCCGCCGTTGTCGATGAACGACTGCTGGATCGCACTCTTGACGAGGTCGTACTCGGCGAGCTGATTCTCTTCGCTGAAGACGAAGGCGAAGGTGAAGTAGAGACACGCACCCGAGTGATAGGAGTGTGAGACGTGGCTCATGATCCAGCCGACCTTGCCCAGCTTGTCGAACGCACCCTGCGCGGCCGCATAGGCGCCGTCGTGCACCGCTGCGAGCTTCGACCACGGCGCGGCCGTTTCCGAGACGTCGCCCGCTGCACCCTGGTCGAGCAGGAAATCACGCAGGTACGGTGTGTCGAACTTCTTCTGGTCGTAGAGCACGCCGGGCCCCTTGCCGACACCCATGCCATTGTGCTTCTTGATGATGGCGTCGACGAGGGCCTTCTGGTGCTTCGCGTGAGCCTCTCCACCCTCGTACCCGATGAAGGAGAGGCAGATGTCGTCGAGGTTGTAGCCCTTGCGTTTCATGAGCCCCGGCAGCACGGTTCCGGAGAGGAACTTCGACATCCCCTTGCTCGCCTTGCTGGTCGCGAGCGAGAATCCGGTCTCGCGAGAGTCTGAGACCCGGGTGATGCTCGGCGCAGCGTCGCTCTCCGCGATTTCCTGCATCGCCTTCAAACCGGTCTCCCAGGTCGGGAAGAAGTACGCGTAGATGTCGCGCTTCGCCGGAATACGGTGCACCTGCACGGTCACCTCGGTGATGACGCCGAGTCGACCCTCGCTTCCGAGGATCATCTCGCGAACACTCGGACCGGTCGACGCGCTCGGGATGGCGCGGATCACGAGTGTTCCGCCGGGGCGCACCACCCGCAGTCCCCGCGCGATGTCGGCGATATCACCGTATTTGTCGGACTGCATTCCGGATGACCGGGTCGCGACCCAGCCACCGAGCGTCGAGTAGGTGAAGCTGTCGGGAAAGTGTCCGAGGGTCCAGCCGCGCTCGGTGAGCTGCGCTTCGAGGCTCGGACCGAGAGCACCGGCCTGAATGCGGGCGAGTCCGGAGTCGACATCGACGTCGAGAACCCGGTCGAGGCGTCCGAGATCGAGTGAGATGACCGTGCGCTGTTCGCCGAGGAGCGGCTCGAGGCTTCCGGCGATGTTGCTTCCCCCGCCGAACGGGATGATGACGGCACCGGCGGCGACGGCCACATCGACGATTCCCTGGGTTTCGGCCTCGTCTGCCGGGTAGACCACGACATCCGGGGTGCGCTCGATCTTGCCCGAGCGAACTCGAACGAGGTCGCGGAGACTCTTCCCGAAAGTGTGGACGACACGTTCCATCGCGTCACTCGTGACGTTGTCCTCGCCGACGACGGCGGCGAGCGAGGCGAAGAATGCCGCGTCGATCTTTGGCGCTGGGACATCGAGCTGGTCGAACGGCAGCACGACCGCCTTCTCGCTCGTCCGCACATCGAGTCCAACAGCCTTCACGACGAAGGGGGCGAACTCCGGTTTGTCCTCGTGGTGGAACGCCACGCCCTCGACGCCCCATCCCCACCATTTCATATGCTGGACCTGCTTTTTCGACGTCATCGGCTTCCTCCCTCTAAGTGGATCGGAACACCCGTCGGGTGCACCGAGGCGTGCAGTTGGCGAACCGCAGTAGCGACCCGTCCATTGAAGTCGTCTGCTGACTCGGTCGCGAGTTGCCGCATCGGTTCACCGAACGCGACACAGACCGGCAGCCGGCCCTTGATCGGCCAGTTGCGCCCCCGGGGCATGGCCGTGCTCGCTCCGATGATAGCGACGGGCAGCATCGGCACGCCGGCCGAGATCGACAGGGATGCCGCCCCCGGCTTGAAGTCGCCCATCTCGCCGGTCTTCGAACGGCCGCCCTCGGGGAAGATGAGGAGCGGGATGCCCCGGTCGAGCAGGGTCTTCGACATCCCTACCCGGGTGCGGGATGCCCCACGTTCAATCGCGAACGCGTTGAAGAAGAGCGTTGTGAGCCACTTCCGCCAGGTCACGTCGAAGAAATAGTCGGCGGCGGCTCCGGCGGCGAGATAGCGCGACAATTTTCTCGGCAGGGCACCGATGACGAGCGGAGCGTCGAGGTGACTCGAATGATTGGCGACGACGATGAATGGCGCCTCGAGGCCCTCGAGCCGCTCGACGCCGTAGACCGACACTCGGGTGATGTGCCAGATCACGGGGCGCAGAATGCCCCGCTGCGCGACGAACCGCATCCCTGCCATCGTGGACGAGGTGAACCTGTCTGGCATTGCTAGTTCCCCTGCCCTGGTGTGCTCACCGAGTTATTCGGATCGACGGGGGGATTCGTTTGGGTCGCCTCGGAATGGGTCTCATTCTCGTCATTCCTGCTCGATGAGATCGCTCCAGAGATGTAGCGGATCGTGCGGCGCGGAAGGTGACGCGCAAACCATGTGAGTGCTCGGTAGCGAACTGTGGGTATGGACATGACCCGGCCGCGATCCACATCGCGCAGCGCGGCCGCAACCAGCGGCTCGACGTCGATCCACAGTGCGCTCGGAATCGACGAGGCGCGGATGCCCGCTCTCGAGTGGAACTCGGTACGAACCCACCCGGGGCAGAGTGCCGTGACGGTCACCCCGGTACCCCGAAGTTCCACTGCGAGCCCCTCGCTGTGTGACGTCACCCACGCCTTGATGGCGGAATACGACCCCATTGTGATGAAGCCCGCGGTGCTCGACACATTAAGGATCGTTCCGTGGCCGCGCGCTTTCATCGTTCTCGCGGCAGCCCCGCCGAGCACGAGAACCGTGCGGCACATCACCTCGAGGGCGCGATCATGCGGTGACGTGTCTTCGACCAAAAGGCTGGAGTGCACGCCGAAGCCCGCGTTGTTCACGAGGAATTCGATGGGGCGAAGTGGGTCGACGATGCGCTCCACGACCCGCGCGACATCCACCCGGTCCGCCAGGTCCGCCGGGAACACCTCCACGTATATTCCGTCGGAGGCATGCAACTCAGCGGCCATGGCGTTCAATCGTGTAACGTCGCGCGCGACAAGTACGAGGTCGAAACCGCGGCCGGCTAGGGATCGGGCGAATTCGGCGCCGATGCCTGAGGTGCCGCCCGTCACAAGAGCCGTTGCCATGAGCATCACATTACGCTACGGCCCCCGTAGCGTCAGTTCTATAGACTCGTTCGAGGAGTCGTCTAGTCACACGGAGGATAGTACGGATGCCCGAACACAATAAGGCCACCGTGGACGACCTGAACGCCCCGGCTCCAGATTTCGACGTCCGCGCCTTCGCGCGCACCGCCGCCGGGAGCCACCGCGACCGCTTGGAGCTTTCGGCATATGTCGACACTCCTCTCTGCGCCGCGACACTCCGCTCGCTCGCCTATCTGCGCGACATCGAGCGGGCGACGATGAGCCACCTCCGCGGAATCCTGGTCACCGCAACCCACAAAGACGCGAGGGTCACCGCCTTCCTCACCACCTGGGCATTCGAAAAATTCTGGATCGCCGACGCCCTCGACGCGGTCATCGAAGCGCACAACGAGGGTGAGTCGGTGCCGGAGACGGTCATCCGTACCCACGGTGAGCGGACTATCCGTGAATCCATCGTCGCGAACATCATCGGCGTCCCGATGACGGCCGTCCACATGGCGATGGGAACGGTCGACGAGTGGCTGATGCAGGCCGCCTACGCCCGCATCGCCGAACTCGAACCCCAGGGAGAACTCGTGCGCACGCTCGAGAACATCATCTCGATCAAGGCGCGCCAACTGCTCTTCTTCGAGGCGCAGGCCCGGTATCGCCTTCTCCACTCCGCGAGCTCCCGATCTCTGACCCGACGCCGCCTTCGCACGACACCGTGGCCGATCGGCGCGAAGGCACAGCCGAAGAGCGAAACCGACTCCTTCTACTCGCAACTGTTCCGCACCTCCCCCGAGACCGTCTCGATGCTCGACTCACGCGTCGACACCCTCCCAGGCCAGGCCGACCTCCGGCTCATCCGAAAGGCAACATCATGAGCCCTGCCGCCCGCCCCCTCACCAACGAGCATGTCTTCCTCACCGGAGCAACCGGATTCGTCGGCCAGGCGATCCTCGAACGCCTCCTTTCAGACTTCCCGCAGACGCGCATCTCGATCCTCGTGCGGGGGAAGGGAAGCCAGACCGGCGACGACCGCCTGCAGAATCTGATGCGGAAGCCGGTCTTCAAGACCTGGATCGACCGCGTCGGGGAGGATGCCGCCCGCGAGGCGGTCGCGGAGCGTGTCTCCGTCGTCGAGGGGAGCCTCGGCAACCCCGGGTCGCTTCCGGGAGACATCGACATCGTCATTCACGGGGCATCGACCGTCTCATTCGATCCGCCGATCGACGAGGCGTTCGACACCAACGTCGGAGGCGCGATCGGTCTCTATGGAGCGCTGCTCGCGAGCGGCAGCGATCCGCACGTCGTGCACATCTCCACCGCCTATGTCGGCGGCATCCGCAAGGGGATCGCTCCCGAGGCAAGCCTCACCCACAGCGTGGACTGGCGTGCCGAGTACGAGGCTGCGCAGTCGGCGCGGGCGAGCGTAGAGGCCGAATCCCGCATGCCGGAGGCACTTCGCCGCCAGCTCACGAAGGCCAAGGCCCGTCACGGCAAGACCGGGCCACAGGCCGTCGCCCA
>JAYVNU010000101.1:0-6246 GCA_043758345.1 Lacisediminihabitans sp. | reverse complement strand
AGACTTCGAGCGGATGACGAGATTCGAACTCGCGACCCTCACCTTGGCAAGGTGATGCGCTACCACTGCGCCACATCCGCACTGCCCGCATTTCTGCGCGCGGTCATGACTCTATCCCAGCCACGCGCGATGAGCGAATTCTGCGACGGAGCGGCACGGCGGTGTGGCAGGATTGTCGAGTCAGGGCGATTGGCGCAGTTGGTAGCGCGCTTCGTTCACACCGAAGAGGTCATCGGTTCAAGTCCGGTATCGCCCACCCTGAGCACCGCCGGCGTGAGAATCTCGACTCTCAGTCGCCGGTGAGCTTCCGCGGTCCGCTGAATTGCGTCAATACTCCTGGTGAGTACAGCACCGAGTCCGGTGGACGCAGCGCCAAATCTCCGAATCCGGATGCTGCGAGCAGCCCATCGTCGATCTCGAGCAGTCGCGCCTCGAAGAGTGGCCAGGGGCCGTGCTGGTTCGCCTGAACAAGAGTTCGACTCCCCCGTCGCACGAAGAGCCGCCACCGGGCGGTGAGGAAGTCGGCCAGCGGGTCATCCGTCACCGGGACATCCGATCTTCGGCTTCGGATGAGCGTCGACGGGCCATTACCAGGCAGCCGCGAGCTGCGATAGCTCAGGTCATATCCAGCGCCCTGAACCGTGGCCGAGGCCCAGAAGTAAGGAAGGCTGAAGGCGGCGCGCGCCGTCAGCACAGCCGCCAATCGTGAGGCCTCGAGTGACGTGAAGACGACTCCACGACGCCCACGGGGATCGACGCCGTAAAGCCGCACATTCACCTCGGTGAACGACCCGAAGTAGGGGACGGCGGGCGATCCGAGGAACGAAGTGTCCAGCATCCTGAAGGGGATGAGTCCGACCCACGTCGATCCGTCGAAGATGTCGGGCTCGATACCCTCGGGAAGTAGCGGGGCAACGATCGCCGGATCGACCCGCCAGTGCAGAAATGTGAGGTCGGCCCAGAACTGCTGCAGTATCGCGCGCCCCGGAAGCATCGGCGCTCGCTGCGATATTGCCTCCACGTCACCATGCTATCGAGGGCTCGGGATACGCTCGCTGAATGCAGAGCCTTGCCAGCAGACTGATGCCCCTCGTCATGACGATCCGTGGAAGCAAGAAACGCTACAGCTCGGCGGCAGCGACCCTCGCAGACATGGTCAAGACCGCGAAGAACCCGAAGTCGAGCGCCCCGCCGAAGAGCATCAACAGCCGGGTGGGTGTCTCGCTCGAGACGATCGCCGGCTGGCAGGTTTACACGGTGAGACCCCGCGCCGCCAGCATCGCTCGCCGAGCGCTCTACCTGCACGGCGGCTCCTACGTCTACGAGATCGCGCAGCAGCACTGGACGCTGATCGCCGACCTCGCGGTCAGGGCCGGCGTGACCTTCACCGTGCCGATCTTTCCGCTGGCCCCGATCGAGACCGCTGCGACGATCGTGCCGACGGCGACGGATCTCGCAGCGGCCATGATCGCGGATGTCGGGCCGGAGAACAGCAGCATCCTCGGTGACTCCGCCGGCGGCGGCATGGCCCTCGCTGTGGCGCTGCAGCTCCGAGATCGCGGGATTCCGGCCCCCCATGCCACGATCCTGATCTCCCCCTGGCTCGACATCAGCGGCACGGACCCGCAGCTCGCGGTGATCGCGCCGACCGACCCCTGGCTTGCCGTTCCCGGATCGCACGCCGCCGGCGCCGTCTATCGCGGCGCGCTGCTGGAGGACGACCCCATGGTGAGCCCGATCAACGGCGACCTCCGCGGACTCGGTGCGGTGACGGTGTTCACTGGAACGCGCGACATCCTGAACGCGGATGCTCACCGGCTACTGGAGAAGGCACCGGCGGCGGGCCTTGCGCTCGGCTTCCACGAGGTAGCCGGCATGATCCACGTCTATCCGCTGCTGCCGATCCCGGAGGCGCGGGCGGCGCGGGAGATCATGCGACGGGCGATCATGCGACGGGCGATCGCCGGCTAGCGTCGCGCGCCGATCTGCGGCCGTGCTGTCGGCGCGGCTGCCCGACGCGACGGACCGCGAGCCAGCCGAGCATCCCCACACTGAAGCCGCCTCCCCCTGCCAGGAGGATGCTGAAGGCCTGGCCGAAGAAGAGCTCGGGCTGTCCCGTGTAGATGAAACTGACGTCTTTGGCCAGAATACCGAGGAGCAGGAGGCTCGTTACTCCGCCGAGCATCAGCACGGTGGCCATTCGGCGTGAGGCGGTGAGCGAGGTGCGCCCGGCCGCAAGGGCGCAGACGCCTCCGGCGACGAGTGCTGTGACGATCGCGAGCCCCGGCAGGAGATACCCCGTGGAGGGCGTTGCCGCTGCGAGTCCGGCGAGAACCCCGAGGCTCGTGCCAGCCACCGTGTTTGTTCGGAAACGGGCGCGCTCGACCAGAGCCCAGGCGAGCGACCCGGAGACGGCCATCAGGATGCCGTTGCCGACGATGAGCGGAGTGAGGCGGTCGAGCGCAAGCTCGAGCCCCATCAACCACGCCAACCACGCGGCGACGAGGGCGATGGTCGGCAACACCAATGCGGGCCACGCGACCGGAAGGGCGATCGGGCGAGGCTCGCGCCGAGAGATGAGCACCACCGCAAGGGCAGCCGAGCCCGCGGCAACCCCCGTCGGGAGTGCCGCGCCGAAGTCGACGAATCCGATCCCGGTCGCGAACGGGTCGTACCAGAGTGTGAAGACGATGGAGACGAGGGGCACGTAAACGATCGCCGTCAGGACACCGGCGAAGACTATACCGGCGATTTCGCCGCCCAGCCGCTCCCGGTGCGGGAGGGTGACGACCAGACCGAAGAGGCCTCCGAGCGCGACCACCGGCGCGAGGAAGACCACCTGAATTCCGGTGACTCCCGTGAACCAGGCGGCAGCGGTGACGAGGATGGCGATGCCGCCCTGCAATCCGACGGCTGTCCATTTCTGACGCTGCCCGGCGAGACGTGCGGCGATCAGGCTGAGCAGCACGGACGCGGCGAGGGCACCGACCGCGCTGAGGGCGGCGAGTGCTGCGCTCATCCACTCTCCCTGTCGATCACTGCAACCGAACCCTGCGGCATAACAGTAAGGGGTGCCGCCCCGAAGAACGGCACCCCCAGCCGATTCTCTTCGCCGTTAGACGGTTTCGTTCGAGTAGGCCTCTTCGCCGTGGACGATCGAGTCGACACCGGCGACCTCGTCTTCGTTCGTGATGCGGAAGCCCATTGTCTTCTGGATGATGGTTCCGATGACGAATGCGAGCACGAAGGAGTAGATCATGACGCCGAACGCTCCGAGCGCCTGGGCACCCAGCTGTTTGAAGCTGCCGCTGTCGACGAGCCCGATCCCCGCCCCGAAGATACCGATATACAGAGTTCCGACGAGACCTCCAATGAGGTGGATGCCTACGACGTCCAGCGAGTCGTCGAAGCCCAGCTTGAACTTCAGGTCGATAGCGAAGGCGCAGACGACTCCAACCAGGATGCCGAGCACGATCGCCCAGCCCGGGGTCAGGATGTTACAGGCCGGGGTGATGGCGACGAGACCCGCGACGGCTCCGGATGCGGCTCCGATCGACGTCGGCTTGCCGTCCTTGATGCGCTCGACGATCAGCCAGCCGAGAATACCGGCTGCCGGGGCGACGAGGGTGTTGATCCAGGCGAGCGCCGAGATGCCGTCGGCTGCGCCTTCGGAGCCGGCGTTGAATCCGAACCAGCCGAACCAGAGGAGAGCCGCACCGAGAAGAGTGAATGGAACGTTGTGGGGCTTGGCCATCCCCTTCGCGAACCCGACGCGCTTGCCGAGCACGAGTGCGAGCGCGAGGCCCGCAGCACCGGCATTGATGTGCACCGCGGTACCGCCTGCGAAGTCGTTCACTCCCAGTCCGAAGACAGACCAGCCGCCGTCGGTGAGGCCCTTCGGGCCCGCCGTGAAGTTGAATACCCAACTCGCCACCGGGAAATACACGAGTGTCACCCACACGCCGGCGAAGACCATCCAGGCACCGAACTTCGCCCGATCAGCGATGGCACCGGAGATGAGCGCGACCGTGATGATCGCGAAGGTCGCCTGGAAGCCGGCGAACGCGAGGCCGTGGATGTCGAGGTTCATCCACTGGCTGCCGGTCGCACTCAGCGTGCCCTTGGCAGCGTTGATCTCATTCGTCAGAAAGAGATCGTGGAACGGGTTGAGGAGAAAGCCCGTGATCAGCCAGTCCTTCCCACCGCCGAACGACATTCCGTAGCCGTAGATGATCCAGAGCACTCCGACGAGGCCCATCGCGCCGAAGCTCATCATCATCATGCTGATGACGCTCTTCGCGCGGACCATTCCCCCGTAGAAGAAGGCGACCCCGGGGGTCATGAGGAGCACGAGCGCTGCGGCGACCATCAGCCACAGCGAGTTCACGTTATTTGTAATGCCGTCAGTCGTGGCATTGGTGAGGACCGACAAGTGGAGCATGGGTAGGGGTTGCCTCTCTCTTTTTACAAGGGGGTAGCGACTGAGTTCGGCGTCGGCGGGCCGCTGGCGTACGAAGACTTCGCGATGACGCAAGTTTGCTGCGCCGAGATTTCGGAACGGGTGTTGCCGTGTTTCACAGGTGTTACGCAGACTGCGCCCACGTAAACATCGTGTTTCCAAACGCCGCCCATTGTCTTCGTCTCGGTCGCCGGGGTTCGCGGTCGGCCTCGTAGACTTCAGGCGGGACGGTGACCGATGAGATTTGTGAGAAGCGAGCGCATCACGGCGTTCTTCCTTATCGTTGCCGCAGCTCTCGGGGTCATTCTCGCCAATTCACCGGCAGCCGCGGCGCTCAGTGCGTTTCGGGATTTCCACTTCGGGATCCCGGCTCTCGGCCTCGATCTGTCCGTCGCACACTGGGTGACGGACGGCCTGCTCGCGGTCTTCTTCTTTCTCGCCGCCATCGAACTGAAGCACGAACTTCAGCACGGGGAACTCGACAGCGTGAAGAGGGCTCTCGTGCCGGCGGCGGCCGCGGTGGGAGGCGTGATCGCTCCGGCCCTGACCTTCCTTCTGCTGGTTCGCGCACCCGGACTGAAGGACGGCTGGCCGATCCCCACGGCCACCGACATCGCGTTCGCCCTCGGCATCCTGGCGATCGTCGGGCGAAGCCTGCCGTCTCGGATTCGGGCGCTGCTGCTCGCTCTTGCCGTGATCGACGACCTGATCGCCATCGTCATCATCGCGATCTTCTTCACTCGCGACCTGCGACTCGTGCCGCTGCTTGTCGCCATTCCCGTCATCGCGGCCTTCGGCATCCTGAGCCGGCTGCGGCGCACGGGCATCCTCGTCACGATCCTGGTCGTGCTCGGGGTCGCCGCGTGGGTGCTCGTTCACGCGTCCGGAATCCACGCGACCGTCGCCGGGGTGGCGCTCGGCCTCGTCATGCACGGCCCCATCGCCGAGAGGGCCCGCCACACGCTCGAGCCGGTGAGCAACGTCGTCATCCTCCCGATCTTCGCCTTCGTCGCGGCACTCGTGACGCTGCCCGCCGTCGGGCTGGGAGAGCTCAGTCCGGTGTTCTGGGCGATAGTCATCGCCCTTCCGGTCGGAAAGCTCCTCGGGATCACCGTCGGAGCGAGCGTGGCGGCCATCGCGTCGCGCCAGGTTCGAGCCGACCGCATCCCGCTCGGTGATGTCATCGCAGTTGCCGGCCTCGGGGGCATCGGATTCACTGTCTCGCTCCTGATGAACGAGCTGGCTTATGCGAACCAGCCACTCGTCGCGACGGAGGGGACTCTCGCCGTGCTGACGGCTTCCATTATCGCCGCCGTGCTCGGCATCGCGCTCGTCGACACCCGCTCACGCCACTACCGGCGTCGCTCGCCCGACAGACCGTCGCTCGCCCCCTGAGTTGCTTGAAATGGCGGCTATCAAGGGCGCTCATAACCGCCAAACATGCAACTCAAGGCCGCTCGAGAGTCGGCGTCAGCCGGGTCGGCCGGAGGTGAGCGCGATCATCCGCGACACCGAGCGCAGGTATTTCTTGCGGTAGCCGCCAGCGAGCATGTCGTCGGCGAAGACCCGGTCGAGAGGAGTGCCCGTCGCGATGATGCTCACCTGGGCATCGTAGAGGCGGTCGACGAATGCAACGAGCCGCAGCGCATCCGTCTGGTTGTCGAGCGGATGCACCCCCGTGATCCCGACGGCACTGAGACCGTCGATCACCTTGACATACCGCGACGGATGCACGGATGCCAGGTGCTTCAGCACCGCATCGAACGTGTCGACCGTCACGCCGCCGT
>JAYVNU010000100.1:0-18292 GCA_043758345.1 Lacisediminihabitans sp. | reverse complement strand
CGCTCCGGCGGACTTCGCCTCCGTGGTGGGCGGCGATCCGCGGCGCAGGGTCACCGTGGACTTCCTCACCGTCGAGATCGACCTCGACGCTCCGCCCGCATCCACCCCGGACGCCTACCTCCGACTCCAGCTGCTCAGTCACCTGATCGTGCAGCCCAACACGATCAACCTCGACGGCATCTTCGCGCAGTTGCCGATCGTCGCCTGGACGAACGCCGGCCCCGTGCATCCCGGCGACTATGCCGACCAGCGACTCACGCTTCAGCGCGCGGGCATTGCGGCCCACTCGATCGACAAGTTCCCGCGCCTGACCGACTACGTCTCCCCGGATCGGGTGCGCATAGCGGATGCGTCGCGCGTACGCCTCGGTGCCTACCTCTCCCCCGGCACGACCGTGATGCACGAGGGTTTCGTGAACTACAACGCTGGCACGCTCGGTGCCTCAATGGTCGAGGGACGCATCTCGCAGGGTGTCGTCGTGGGAGACGGAGCGGATGTCGGGGGCGGCGCATCCATCATGGGCACCCTGTCCGGCGGCGGCACGCGGCGCGTCTCGGTCGGAAAACGGGCACTTCTCGGAGCGAACTCCGGCGTCGGCATCTCGATCGGCGACGACTCCGTCGTCGAGGCCGGGCTCTACGTGACCGCGGGCACCAAGGTGATCGTGCTGCGACCCGATGCGGCCCCGGTCACGGTCAAGGCGGTCGAGCTGTCCACGGTGCCCGGCCTGCTGTTCCGACGCAATTCGGTGACCGGTGCCGTCGAGGTGCTGGCGCGCTCCGGCAAGGGCGTCGAGCTGAATGCCGCGCTGCACGCCTGACCGCACGGCAGGCGCGCCGCGCAGCATCCGCTCTCCGACTGCCGCACACCTGTCGACGTCATAGCTCCAGCTATGGCGCGAAAGACCCTCGCGCAACCGGGTCCCTCGCGTCATAGCTGGAGCTATGGCCGAGAGGCGGACGGGACAGAGGTTGCGGTGGTGCTATTGCGTCGGCCAGTCGCGCCGCGGCGAGCCGACGTACAGCTGCTGCGGGCGACCGATCTTCGTCTCGGGATCTTCGTTCATCTCGCGCCAGTGCGCTATCCACCCCGGCAGGCGGCCGATGGCGAAGAGCACGGTGAACATGCGCGCCGGGAATCCCATCGCCTTATAGATCACCCCGGTATAGAAGTCGACGTTCGGATACAGCTTTCGCTCGATGAAGTAGTCGTCGGCGAGGGCGACGGCCTCGAGTTCCTTGGCGATGTCGAGCAGCTCGTCTTTGACCCCGAGCGCGGCGAGCACCTCGTCGGCACTCTCTTTCACGAGGCGTGCGCGGGGGTCGAAGTTCTTGTAGACGCGGTGCCCGAACCCCATGAGGCGCACGCCGTCTTCCTTGTTCTTCACGCGCTCCACGAACTTCGCGACGGTCTCGCCCGAATCCTTGATCTGCTGCAGCATCGTGAGAACGGCCTCATTAGCTCCGCCGTGTGCCGGGCCGTAAAGAGCATTGATGCCTGCCGAGATGGAGGCGAACATGTTGGCCTGGGTCGACCCGACGAGACGCACCGTCGACGTCGACGCGTTCTGTTCGTGGTCTTCGTGCAGGATCAGCAGTCTCTCGAGCGCCTTCGAGACGACGGGGTTCACCTCGTAGGGCTCCGCCATCGTGCCGAAGTTGAGCTTGAGGAAGTTGTCGACGAAGCTCAGGCTGTTGTCGGGATAGAGGAAGGCCTGGCCGAGGCTCTTTTTGTGTGCGTAGGCCGCGATCACCGGCAGCTTGGCCAGCAGGCGGATGGTCGACAGTTCGATCTGTTCCGGATCGTGGATGCTGAGCGAGTTCTCGTAGTAGGTCGAGAGCGCCGATACCGAGCTCGAGAGCACCGACATGGGATGCGCGCTGTGCGGGAGGGCATCGAACAGCCGACGGAGGTCTTCGTGCAGCAGCGTGTGGCGGCGAACACGGTTCTCGAACTCCGACAGCTCCGACGCTGAGGGGAGCTCTCCGTGAATCAGCAGCCAGGCGGTCTCGAGGTAGGTAGAGTGTGCCGCGACATCCTCGATCGCATATCCGCGGTACCGCAGGATGCCCTTGTCACCATCGATGTAGGTGATGCGACTCATCGTGGCCGCGGTATTCACGAAGCCGTAGTCAAGCGTCGAGAGCCCGGTCTGCTTCATCAGCGTCGAGATGTCGATACTCGACGCTCCGTCGACACTCCGGTGGATCGGGAATTCGGCCGTCCCGCCCGGGTAGTGGAGGGTCGCTTTGGCGGCGTCACCGTTCGATGGGATATCAGAGGCAGCGTCGTTCACCGTTACAGCCTAATTGGCGGTGGGGTCGACAGTCGCACTCACCAAGCAAAGCGCCGGTCAGTTGGACAAAAGCGCCAACCGAGCGACCGCGTCATCGATGGCGGCATCGGTCGCGGTGAGCGCGACACGCACGTGCTGCGAGTCTTCGTCACCGTAGAAAGTTCCGGGAGCAACAAGGATGCCTAGTGCGGCGAGCCGTTCGACCGTCGTCCAAGACCCCTCGCCAGCGGTGACCCAGAGGTAGAGCCCGCCGTCGCTCGCATCGACGGTGAATCCGGCGGATTCGAGTGCGGGAAGCAGCCGCGCACGCCGGAATCGATAGCGCTCGCGCTGGACGGTGACGTGCTCGTCGTCTGCGAGCGCTGTGACCATCGCCGCCTGCACCGGCGCCGGGGGCATCGTGCCGAGATTCTTCCGCACCTCGAGGATCTCGGCGATGAGCTCGCTGCAGCCCGCGACGAAGCCCGCTCGATAGCCGGCGAGGTTCGACTGCTTGCTGAGGGAGTAGACGCTGAGCACCGAACGTCGCACGCCGTGGATGACCCGGGGATCGAGGATGCTCGGGGTCGCGAGGTGCCCGTCGCCCGACATCCATTCCTCGCCCCAGGCGAGTTCCGCGTAGCACTCGTCGCTCGCGATGACCGCGCCGAGTTCGCGCGCGCGCGCGACCGCTGCGGCCAATTGTTCGACGCTGAGGATGGTGCCGTCCGGATTGGCTGGGCTGTTCACCCAGATCAGTTTCGTGCTGGACGGCCATTCGGCCGGGTCGTCGCTCGCGACAACGGTGGCCCCGACGAGTGCTGCCCCGACGGCGTAGGTCGGATAGGCGCGGCGTGGCTGAACGACGACATCCCCGGGTCCGATGCCGAGCCAGAGCGCGAGGCCGGCGATGAACTCCTTCGAGCCGATCGTCGGAAGTACGTTGGCGACACCGAGATCGTCGACGCCGCGCCGCCGCGCATACCAGGCGACGATGGCCTCGCGCAGAGCGACGGAGCCCGCCGTGACGGGGTAGGAGTGAGCATCCGTCGCCGCGGCGAGCGACTCGCGGATCAGGGTCGGGGTCGGGTCGACCGGTGAGCCGACGGACAGGTCGATGATGCCGTTCGGGTGCGCCCTCGCCCGGGCCGCCAACGGCGCGAGGGCGTCCCAGGGAAAGTCGGGGAGGGCGAGCGCCACTACGCGGCGGTGCCCTGCGGGGGCAGCGCTTCGATGATCGGGTGGTCCCGGTGGATCACGCCGACCTTCGCCGCTCCGCCGGGGGAACCGATCTCCTCGAAGAACTCGACGTTCGCCTTGTAGTAGTCAGCCCACTGCTCCGGCACGTCGTCTTCGTAATAGATCGCTTCGACCGGACAGACCGGCTCGCAGGCTCCACAGTCGACGCACTCATCCGGATGGATGTATAGCATACGGTCGCCCTCGTAGATGCAGTCGACGGGGCATTCGTCGATGCAGGCTCGGTCTTTGAGGTCCACGCACGGAAGCGCGATGACGTAGGTCACGAGGAGGAAGTTCCCTTCGATTGAACTGTGGAGTCCATCTTATCGAAGAGATTCCGGGCGTTTGACGCGCCGGAACCTTCCGGATGCCGGCCAGACGAGCACGACGAGAGCGATGCCGACGACGCCGTAGTTGAGCAGGTATCCGGCGACATTCGCCGGCACGAGCACCCCGCCACCGGAGCTCGCGACGGACAGCACGCCGACGGCTCCGAGCAGGCCGATCGAGGCGAACAACGCCACCATCCGGCCGCCGAAGACGAGCCTCGAGCCGACCAGGAGCGCCGTCACGATCGCGAGAGTGGCGACGATTCCGACGGGAGCGTCCCAACCGAGGATCGAGACCGTCAGCTGGTGGTTGATGGTGAGGATGGAGCCGAAGGCGAGACCGAGGACCAGGGCGAGGGCGGAGGCGAGGAGATGTACCCCGAGACCCTGGTCTTTCCAGACGATTCCCTCTGGGACCGCGTCGGCGGCGCGCGAGAACCTCTCGGTCGTCGCGATGGGTCGCGCCGGCCCGCTCGACAGCGCGAAGCTCGTTCCGTCGACGGTCACCTGGCTTCGGTAGGCGTGGAGTGCAGCGATCTTGCGTTCGAGCACCGGGGTCACGTCAATCGCGATGCCGTCGACATCCGGACCGGTCTGTCGCGTGGTCTCCGGTTCGATCTCGAAGAAGGGAACACCCATGACCTCCGCGGCACGACGCGCGGCGTCATGAGCGCGGATGTGGTCGGGATGCCCGTAGCCGCCCTTCGCGTCGTAGCTGACGACGGCGGTCGGCTTCACCCCGGCGATGACGGATGCGACGTCGGCCGCGACCTCCCCGACCTCTGCGGCGCAGAGCGTTCCGGCGCCGAAGGAATCGAGGGCTTCGGCCCCGGATGCGCCCCACCGCATCCCGGAGTCCGTGTAGCGGCGAGGGGCGAGGTCTCCCCAGCGCGCTCCAGCGGCCCCGAGGTACCGATGATCCCGAACGCCGAGGATGCCCATGGCGGCCGCAAGTTCCCGCTCACGATGGGCGGCAAGTCCCTTCGAACCCTGAAGCGACCGGATGTCGTCGGGGATGACCTCTCCCAGTTCGCCACGGGTGCAGGTGAGCACGGTGACGACGACGCCGCTGTCGACGAGGGTCGCAATCGTTCCGCCGGTCGCGATCGTCTCGTCGTCGGGGTGGGCGTGAACGAAGAGCACGCGCTCCCCGATCGTGTTGGACGGGCGTTCGTCGAGTGGGGTCTCCTGCACAGTGGAGAGGATATGCCGCAATGGCTAAGGTCGGCTGAGTAAGGTTAGCCTTACCAAACGTTTTATCCCGTTTCGACTCGGAAACGACGCTGTGCTCCCCAACTTCCTGATCGGCCTTCGCGAGGGCCTCGAGGCCGTCCTCGTCGTCGGAATCCTCATCGCCTACGTCGTCACAGTCGAACGGCGCGAGGTGCTCCCCCCGGCTCTGGATCGGTGTCGCCACCGCGATCATGGTCTCCCTCGTGGTCGGCGCGATTCTCACCTGGGTGACCGTATGGCCGGTCATGCCAGGCCTAGGAGGCCATTGGCGGCGCACTGTCGATCGTCGCCGTCGGCTTCGTTACCCGGATGATCTTCTGGATCGCATTCCAGCGCGATCCGCGAAAGCAGTTCGTGCCGATCCAGGGAACACTGTCGGCGAACGACGCGATGAACGAGTACGTGCAGCATGTCGGGTCCGGCATCTTCGCCGTGCCTCCGGGGCCGTCAGCGGCGGATACGTCGGCCAGACCCTGCTCGGCTGACCGCCGTCGGCCCGTAGCGGGACGCGGGTTTCTGGCTCGGGGTTCCCGACTCTCGCGACGTATTCGTGACTTCGGGATTCCGGGGTTCGGATTCCGGCTCCGCCACCGAGTTCTGGCGCCCGAGTTTTGGCATCCGAGTTTTGGCATCCGAGTTCCGGGTTCCGGGTTCCGGGTTCCGGGTGCTGTCGTTATCACGGCGCGCCCAGATCCGGCCAATTCTTGTTGTTACGGGCTCCAGGACGCCAATTCCTGATGTTGACGGCACGCGGTCGGGAGTGCGGCCACGTCGGCCAGCCCGTGCCGCCCTAGCTCGACGGGGTGGGACTCGGCGACGATGTATCGGCGTTCGAGACGGTGTAGTTCGCGCTCCAGGTCTTGTCGGTCTTCGCGACGACGACGAGCACCTGGTACTTCTGGCCGAGGAAGATGCCGGACTTCGCGGTGTCGGAGTTCGACCCCGTCGCGATCTGCGACGCGAAGCCAGCCGCCACGAGCTTCGTCGAGATCTCGTCGAACGACGCGATTCCGGGAACCGTGATCGTCAGGTTCCAGACTCGGGCCTTCGTGTCACCGAGGGCGGCCGCGGTCACGATCTTGCCGGAGACGAGAGGGACCTCCTTCGGGAAGTCTTTCGGCACCGTGTTTCCGCCGATATCCACCTTCCCGCCGGAGACCTGGTTCACGATCCTCTGCACCGAGCATCCGGAGAGCGCAGGAGCGAGAGCGAGTGAAACGACCAACGCTACGACGAGGGGCAGACGACGGCGACTCATGTCACCCAGCCTATTGGCGTGCGGCATGACCCGGCAATCAGAATGCGTTACGCGTTCTGCTTCTTCAAACGCGAGGTCTTGCGGGCGCGAGCATTCGCATCCAACTCGACCTTGCGAATCCGCACGAACTCCGGGGTGACTTCGACGCACTCGTCTTCGCGGGCGAACTCGAGGCACTCCTCGAGGGTGAGCTTGCGCGACGGCGTCATCCGCTCGAAGGTGTCCGACGTGGACTGGCGCATGTTGGTGAGCTGCTTCTCTTTGGTGATGTTCACGTCCATGTCATCGGCACGCGAGTTCTCGCCGACGACCATTCCCTCGTAGACCTCCTGCGTCGGCTCGACGAAGAACGACATGCGCTCCTGGAGTGCGACCATGGCGAAGGGGGTTGCGACACCGGAACGGTCGGCGACGATGGACCCGTTGACACGGGTGACGATCTCACCGGCCCACTGCTCGTAGCCGTGCGAGACGGCGTTGGCGATGCCGGCTCCGCGAGTGATGGTGAGGAACTCGGTGCGGAACCCGATCAGTCCGCGCGAGGGCACGATGAACTCCATGCGAACCCAGCCGGTACCGTGATTGGACATGCTCTCCATGCGTCCCTTGCGGGCCGCGAGAAGCTGCGTGATCGCGCCGAGGTATTCCTCCGGCGAGTCGATGGTCAGGTGCTCGAACGGCTCGTGCACCTTGCCGTTGACCTGGCGCACGACGACCTGCGGTTTTCCGACAGTGAGCTCGAATCCCTCGCGACGCATCTGCTCGACCAGGATGGCGAGAGCGAGCTCGCCACGACCCTGGATCTCCCAGGCATCCGGGCGCCCGATGTCGACCAGTTTGATCGAGACGTTACCGACAAGTTCGCGGTCGAGCCGGTCGCGCACCATGCGGGCGGTGAGCTTGTGGCCCTTGACCTTTCCGATCATCGGCGAGGTGTTCGTTCCGATGGTCATCGAGATCGCCGGGTCGTCGACCGTGATGGTGGGAAGCGGGCGAACGTCGTTCGGGTCGGCGAGCGTCTCGCCGATGGTGATGTCTTCGAATCCGGCGACAGCGACGATGTCCCCCGGTCCGGCAGAGTCGGTCGGGAAGCGGTCGAGAGCCTTCGTGATGAGAAGCTCGGTGACTTTGACGTTGTGGACCGACCCGTCGTGCTTGACCCAGGCGACCGTCTGCCCCTTCTTGATCGTGCCGTTGAAGACACGCAGTAGAGCGAGGCGACCGAGGAACGGCGAAGCGTCGAGGTTCGTGACGTGAGCCTGAAGAGGGGCCGCGTCGTCGTAGCTCGGTGCCGGGATGTGCTTGAGGATGGCTTCGAAGAGCGGCTCGAGGTCGCCGTTGTCGGGCAGTGTGCCATTCTCCGGCTTGTTCCAACTCGCGGCGCCATTGCGGCCGGAGGCATAGACGATCGGCACATCGAGGATGGCATCCAGGTCGAGGTCGGGATGCTCGTCTGACATGTCGCTCGCGAGTCCGAGCAGCAGGTCCTGGCTCTCGGCGATGACATCATCGATTCGCGCATCCGGACGGTCGGTCTTATTGACGAGCAGGATGACCGGTAGGTTCGCCTCGAGCGCCTTGCGAAGCACGAAACGAGTCTGCGGAAGCGGACCCTCGCTCGCGTCTACGAGCAGCACGACGCCGTCGACCATGCTGAGGCCGCGCTCAACCTCACCGCCGAAATCGGCGTGACCGGGGGTGTCGATCACGTTGATCGTGATCGGTCCGACGTCGCCCTTGTCGGCCGCGTGGATGCCGGCGTACGACACCGCGGTGTTCTTCGCCAGGATGGTGATGCCCTTTTCGCGCTCGAGGTCGTTCGAGTCCATCGCCCGCTCTTCGAGATGCGCGTGCGCCGCGAAGGAGTTGGTCTGCCGGAGCATTGCGTCGACGAGGGTGGTCTTTCCGTGGTCGACGTGCGCGACGATAGCGACGTTGCGCAGGTCATTACGGGTGGCAATAGCCATAGGAGTACGTCCTTGAAGAATCTGTTTGAGGTGGAATGCTTGGGGTGACTGCGGTGAGAAGTAGGCGGCGGGCGATCTGGCTGGCTTCTGTGGCAGTGACTGTGCTGGCGCGCAAACGAAGCGAGCAGCTTGTCGAGTCTACCGTGAACCGCGCAAATCGCCCTATGAGGTGCTATAACCCCGCGGGGTCAGACGATATTCCGACAGCTGCGTCGCCTCAGGACGCGGCCCTCTCCTCGCGCCGCATTCTCTGGGCCGCTGGATCAGGGAGTGGCACCGCGGAGATGAGGCGTTGCGTGTAGGGGTCTTTGGGAGACCGGAGGATCTGGTCGCTCGTTCCCTGTTCGACCAGCTTTCCGTTGTGCATGACCGCGATCCGGTGCGCCAGGATGTCGACGACAGCCAAGTCATGACTGATGAACAGGCAGGCGAACTGGAGTTCCCTTTGCAACTCTTGCAGCAGGTCGAGGAATCGCGCCTGCACGGAGACGTCGAGGGCGGAAGTGGGTTCGTCGGCGACGAGCAACTGCGGGCTGAGAGCGAGTGCACGCGCGATTCCGACCCGTTGTCGCTGACCGCCAGAGAGTTCATGCGGGTAGCGATTGCGGAAGGAACGAGGCAGTTCGACCTGGTCGAGCAGCACCTCTACCCGTCGGTCGATCTCGGAGCCGCTCGCCGTCTTCGAGAGGAGGATCGGCTCTCCGATCGACTGGCCGATGGGGAAGCGAGGGTTCAGTGACGACCCGGGATCCTGGAAGACGATACCGATGTGCTTGCGAACCTCGCGAAGGTTTCTATTGCTGATGCTGGAGAGATCGTTGCCGTAGACGGACAACTCACCCGCTGCGATGGGGATGAGTCCGACGGCCGCGCGACCGATCGTCGTCTTTCCGGACCCCGATTCTCCGACCAGTCCGACGACTTCGCCAGGCCGGATCTCGAGCGTGACGTCTTCGACCGCTCGAAAAGCGGGTATGCGGCCGCGCTTCGGATACTCGATCGACACGTTCTTGAGCGAGAGCACCGGTTCGGCGTGCTGCTCCTCGGCCTTCACGAGAGTTTCCGTGACAATGGCAGCGCCCATACCGAGGTGTGGCACCGCTGCGAGCAGTTCTTTGGTGTATTCGTGGGTTGGATTCGTGAAGATCGTCTGAACGGCGTCAGCCTCGACGATGACACCGTTCTTCATCACGATGACCTTGTCGGCGAGGTCGGCAACGACCCCCATGTCGTGCGTGATCAGCACGATGGCGCTGTTGAGGCGGTAGCGGAGGTTGCGCAGAAGGTCGAGGATCTCGGCCTGCACCGTGACATCGAGCGCGGTCGTCGGCTCATCGGCGATGAGGAGTTTCGGGTCGCACGACACGGCCATGGCGATCATGGCGCGCTGTCGCTGGCCACCGGACAACTGGTGCGGATATTTGCGGAACGTGAGTTCGGGAGTCGGCATCTCAACCATCCCCAGCAGCTCGATTGCGCGATCCTTCGCCTGACCGGGCGAAAGGTCGAGGTGCAGGCGCAGGGTTTCCATGATCTGGAAGCCGACGGTGTACACCGGGTTCAACGCGGTCATCGGCTCCTGAAAGATCACGGCGATGTCTTTTCCGCGCACCCGTCGGAGGGCGGAGGGCGTGATGCCGATGAGTTCCCTGCCGTCGAGCTTGACGCTTCCGGAAACCCGACCGTTCGACGGAGTGAGCCCGAGGAGTGCCATCGAACTCGAGCTCTTGCCCGACCCCGACTCTCCGACGATGGCGAGCACTTCGCCCGGCTTCACGTCGTAGTTCATACCGATCGCTGCGGGATACCAAGTGCCGTCGACCCAGAAGTCGACATTCAGGCCGGTGACCTCGAGGATGGGGGCCGCAGCTGCGGGGGGAATAGCCGGTGTCATCGGGTGGTCCGATCTGTAGCTCGTTCATGAAGGAGAATGGAGACATGGCTGTCGGTCCCCAGGAGTCTGTGCTCGCGCCGCGGTTCAGCCGGGTGATGAGCGTGCTGGTCGTGGTGATCTGCGTGGTCACCGAGGGATCCCTCGTGGCCTACGGCAATGCGGAGCTGTGGCTTCGTGCAACGCCTGCTGTCGCGCTCGTCGGATTCGTTGCGTATGCGCTGTTCTGGGCGCCGCTCATCCGGGTGGATCCCGAGGCGATCGAGATCATCAATCCGCTGCGCACCACCAGTATCGGCTGGAGCGCTGTCGAGGACATCACCACCCAATGGTCGCTGACCATCGAGACGAAGGCCGCACGATTCACCGCCTGGTCGTCTCCGGCCGAGGGTCCGTGGAGCTCTCTCAGCCGTCTCAACCGGGACGTTCTCGGCCGCCCGTCGCTTCGCCCAACCGAGAGAACGCGTCGCCCCGGGTCGCCGATCGGTGTGCCGTCTATCGTCGTCAACCAGTGGACGAGTCATCGAGATTCCGGCAGCGCTACGGTGTCGACCGTCTGGCATAGCACGACGATCATCCTGCTCGTCGTGCTGGCGTCGCTGACCCTGGTCGGGATTGCGCTGCCCTGACCGGTGAGCGTCCGTCATGACGCAGCCTCGGCCGCTGCGAGATCGGCCTTCTTCTTCTCGAGCCGTGCGCTTCGTTTGAGGCCGCGGCGCTGGCGCGGATCGAACGCGTCGCGCAGCCCGTCGCCGATGAAGTTGATCGTCAGCGCGATGATCACGATGAACACACCTGGCCACCAGAACAGCCATGGGCGGGTTGTGAAAGCCGCCTGGTAATCCGCGATGAGCAGTCCGAGGGACGTGTCCGGTGCGTGCACGCCGAAGCCAAGGTAACTGATCGCAGTCTCGAGCAGGATGGTCGCGGACATGGTCAAAGTGGCGCTGACCACGATGACTCCGACGGTATTCGGGAGGATGTGCCTGAACATGATCCGGGCACTGGTTGCGCCTGCGACCCGCGCGGCATCCACGAATTCCCGCTCTCGAAGAGCAAGCACCTCGCCACGGACAAGTCTGGCGAGCGACGTCCACACCAGCAGGCCGAGGACCAGGGCGAGGATGATGGATGGCCCGTTGGTTCCGCGACCGACGATTGCGGCCAGCAGGAGCAGCGGGATGATGATGATCATGTCGGTGAGCCGCATGAGCAGCGAGTCGGCCAAGCCTCCGAAATAGCCGGCCGCCGCTCCGATCACCGCGCCGAGGAATGTGGACACGATGCCGGTGACGAAGACGATCATGAGCGACTGCTGGATGCCGCGCATGACCTCCGCGAACATGTCATGTCCGACGGAGTCCTGGCCGAACGGATGATCGCCGATCGAGAACGGAAAGATCGTCAGCGTCGGCTGACCCTGGTTGATCACGTTCGGCACCTGCTCGAACTGCCACTTCCACCATCCACCAGTGTTGATCCCGAAGACATGGAGGCCGATCGAGCTCAGTGACAACACGATGACGAATAACAGCACAGCGAGGCTGATGAGCGCAGCCCGGTGACGCAGGAATCGGCGGAAAACGACGCGACTGAGGCTGAGCCCCTCTACCTCTTTCAGCTCGATCGAGTTGTTATCGTTTCCGGGCCCGGTCGGATCGATGAAACTCGAGGCATTTCGTGGATCTTCTCCGCCCGGTCCCATTCCCGCATCGCTGCCGGGAGGCTGAAGTGGTCCGATGGACGTCATGCTGTGACTCGAATTCTGGGGTCGAGAGCCGAGTACAAGACATCGGCGATGAAGTTGAACGAGATTGCCGCGATCGCGGTGACCAGGAAGAAGCCCATGATCGGGTTGAGGTCGACCTTGGCAAGCGCATCGTTGAAGAGAGCTCCCATGCCGCTCCAGGCGAATACGTGTTCCGTCACGATTGCGCCGCTGATCAGTGCTCCGAAGTCGAGCGCGATCACTGTCGTGATCGGGATGAGGGCGTTCCTGAACGCGTGCCGCATGATAACGGTGCGCTCGTTCAGCCCTTTGGCGCGCGCGGTACGGATGTAATCCTGGTTCATCACCTCCAGGAGACTGGCGCGGGCGTACCGGCTGTAGCCGGCGAGAGAAGCGAGAATCAGCGCCAGCGTCGGCAGCAAAAGGTGGGTGAATGAATCGATCCCGGTGACCCAGAACGAGCCGACAAGATCGGGAGTCGACGACCCGATCGTTGCGACCGGTCGGCCGTTGGCGACCTGCGTCGAGTAGATCGACCACGATTGAATGAGCCTATCGAGCACCAGGATGAGGACGACCACGAATCCGGTGATTGCGCCCGCGCGCACGGAGACCCATCGGTCGAGACCGCCCCACAGCCATCCCGCGAGACCGCTCAGGGCCGTGAAGACCACGATGAACGCGATGACGCTGCCGGTGTTGATGATACTGAACTGCTCGAAGAGCGCGTGAAGCGGGTAATACAGCACCAGACCGAGACCCGCGACAGTGAACGTCGTGAAGCGCGCCTTCTTGTTGCCCCAGCCTGCTGTCAACGTCGTGACGATGACCGCGACGCCCGCCGAGAGTCCTGTGGTCACTACCGGCCCGAGACTCGGGTTGTTGAGCCAGCCGGTCAACGAGATGAAGATGAGCACTGCTGCAGCCGCAAGGGCTGCGACGACGAAAACAATCAGACGCCGTCGTCCCTCACCGCCGATGATCCCCATCCAGACCACCCCGGAGAGCAGGGAGAGCACGATCGTCGCGATGACGCTGACCTTCGGATCGACCAAGAAGTTATTGAAGCCGATCGCCCCGAATTGCTTGAGCATGACGGCGATCCAGAAGATCGGAAGAGAGAAGAACAGGAAAGAGATGAAAGTGACCGTGTAATCGAACGCCGAGTACTGGCGGAGTGCCGTCACGATGCCGAGAGTGACGCCGACGACGATGCCGATGAGCAGAGCACCGGTGACCAACTGCAGCGTCGTTCCGGCGGCCGAGCCGAGTAAATCGGTGACATTCTGGCCGGTGAGCGTCTGACCGAGATTCAGATTGCCAGCGAACCCGCTCAGGGCTCCGCCGAGCCAGAGGAAATAGCGGAGGTACGGGGGAACGTCGAGACCGAGCAACGCGATTCTCTGGTTGATCAGGGTCTGCTTGTTCGGGAGGCTGCTCTGTCGCAGATCCGAGAGCGGATCACCGGAGACCGCGGTGAGGATGTAGACGAGATACGAAGCGACCAGCAGCACTGCTATCGATGCCAGGAGACGCCGTGCAATGAATGAGAGCACGTCAGATGACCTTCTTCGGTTGTTTCGGGGGAGGGAATCGCAAATCGGGGCCGTGCGCGAGCACGGCCCCGACCTTGAACCGACGGTACGCCGTCGTTACTGAGGTTACTTCTTGATGGTCCACTCCCAGAAGTTCCAGAAGATGTTCGGCGAATACGGAGCGTCACCGACTTTGGTTATGTTGCTCGACCAGGCCGAAACATCCGGCAACTGGAACAGCGTCAGAGTCGACGCGTCTTTCCACAGGTATTCATCGATCTTCTGCTGCAGAGGAAGCGCCGCTGCGCCATTTGTGGCGACCTCCGCCTGCTTCCAGATCTTGTCGACGTTCGGGTTGGAGTAGCCCTGGTAGTTATAGGCGTTTCCGGTCGTCGTGTTGGCTTCTGACTGAGTGACCGTCGACGACGTCAACTGGTACGCGAACACGGTGGCGTCGTAGGCGTAGTGACCCGATCCGATTCCCTGGTCGGGGTCGAAGAACTGCGACGTGGGCTTTCCGACATCGGTCACGTTGAAGCCGGCATCCTTCGCGGAAGCCTGGATCAGCTGAAACTCACCCTGGCGACGTGGGTTGTCGTTCGCATAAGCGAAGCGCACCGTGATCGGCGCTGTGACGCCGGCCTTGGCGAGGAGAGCCTTCGCGGCAGCAACATCGACTTTCTGGTACTCCGACGATCCATTGTTCGCCACAGAATCGGTGTAGCCGGGCTGGCCCGGGATGAAGAGTGACGAATCATCGAGCTTCGCCGTCGATGACAGCGGCTTGATCAGTCGGTCGAGCATCGTCTGGCGCGGAACGACCTTGAAGAACGCCTGGCGTACTTCGAGTGCTTTCGTCGTATCTCCGCCATACGTCGCAGGGTCGAACGGACCACCGTTGTTGAACGTCAGGTCGACGTGCTCGAACGTTGCGGTTGCCGACGTGGTCGAAGTGACCTTGCTCATGCCTTTGAGTGCCTTGACGGTGTCGGCGGTTGCCTGACCGTAGAGCACGTTCACTTCACCATTCTGCAGAGCCTGCACCTGTGCTGTCTGATCAGGGATGAAACGAACGGTGATCTTGGCTATCTTCGGCTTTTGATCTCCCGTGTACTGGGGGTTTGCGGCCAGAGTTACGTAGTTCTTGGTGAGGGCCGTCACCGTGTATGGTCCGTCGACGACGAGAAGCCTCTTGTCGCTCGGGGTCGTGGTGAAGTTCCAGTCGTTCTTCCACGCCTTGGCTATCTTCGCGAGGGCTGTCGTGTCATCGCCCTGGATGGCCTTGATCAGCGCGCCCTGTGCCTTTGTACCGGTGTTCTTGTCGACGCCGGCCTCTTGCCAGACGATATGCGCCGGGAGATTCGGGTTGAGCGCCGTCAGCGGCTCCCAGTCGACATAGGGCTTGTCGTAGATGACCGTCATTGACCGGTTGTTGTCAGACAACTTCGGTGTCTTCGTGATGAGGTCGGTTCCGCTTCCGGCGTTGATGCCGGTGAAGTTGACGGAACCCTTGTTGTACTTGCTGATACTCGAAGCCCAGGCGAGCAACATGTCAGAGGCATTGACCGCAACGCCATCGCTCCACTTCACGCCATCGTTGATCGTGTACTTGATGGTGAGCGGATTGCTGCTGAGCTTCTTGTAGGTGCCGAAGCTGGTATTTTTCACCAGTTTCGGCGTGTTGTCGTAGTAGTTGAACGTGGACTGGAACATATACGAAATATTCGAGTTGTAGGTCGAGTATCCCGTTGCAGTGAGCGCATTCATGCTCGTCATGGCGCCGTTCTGAGCGGCGCTGATTGCTGTGCCGCTGACCACCTCGGAGCTGCTGCTTGGTGTGCATCCCGCGAGCACGAGCGCGCCAGCGGCGACGACCGCGCCGACCGCGATCAATCGTTTGATCTTCAATTTTCCTCCTGTGCAAGATGAGCAGACGGCAGCACAACAATTCACAGGCCACCGGTGCTGGATAAAAGAACCTTAAGTAGATCCTGAGCTTTCGGCCAAATTGTGGAACCAAACGTTACACAGTGGAAATAGATTCGGAAGATAATTGCGTGAACGCCAGAATCGTGCATGGAGATACCGAAATACACATGAATCCTGCGTTTGCGCCGGTTACGGGATCGGGAATGTGCTGGATGCACTCCGAGGAGGACAATTGTGGCTGTTCTGTTCCGGCAGGCTCGAAACGAGGAATCACGCCGAAGCGCCCGTCTGCAGCACTGCGGTGAGACCTATTCGCGGGGCCGCGAAGTGGCAGTTCACCTGATGCCCGGGAGCCTTCTCGACGAGCTTCGGTTCGACGGTGCGGCACCGGGCTTGCTGCTCGTCGGTGAGCTCCTCGCGAAACTTCGGACACCGGGTGTGAAAGACGCATCCCGGCGGCGGATTGCTCGGACTCGGGAGGTCCCCGGTGAGAAGAATCCGTTCGCGACGCTTCTCCTTTTTCGGATCCGGCACCGGCACGGCGGACATCAGCGCGTGGGTATAGGGATGAAGGGGTTCCGAATAGAGGGTGTCCCGGTCGGTCAACTCCATGATTTTTCCGAGATACATCACCGCTACCCGATCGGCGATGTGCCGAACGACCGAGAGGTCGTGGGCGATGAAGATGTACGCCACCCCGAATTCGGCCTGGAGGTCTTCAAGCAGGTTGACGACCTGCGCTTGGACCGAGACATCCAGAGCCGAGACCGGCTCGTCGCAGACGATCAGCTTCGGACGGAGGGCGAGAGCTCGCGCAATGCCGATGCGCTGGCGCTGGCCACCGGAGAACTCGTGCGGATAGCGGTTGTAGTGCTCGGGGTTGAGACCGACGCGCTCCATCATCCCCTGCACCTCGGCCTTGACACCGTGCTCCGTCTTCACGCCCTGGATTCGGAAGGGGGCGCCGACGATGGTTCCAATCGTGTGGCGGGGATTCAGCGACGAGAATGGATCCTGGAAGATCATCTGGATCTCACTGCGGTACGACTTCATATCGCGCGGCTTGAGGCCGGCGATGTCACGCCCGTTGAAACGGATCTCCCCCGCGGTCGGCTCAAGGAGTTTGCTGACGACCCGGCCGAGGGTCGACTTGCCGCAGCCGGATTCGCCGACGATGCCGAGCGTCTGGCCCTGACCCACGTCGAAGCTCACGCCGTCTACGGCCTTGATCGGATTGCCACGACGACCGAGAAGGCCGGTGCTTCCGCCCGGGAAATACTTAGCGACATCCCGGACTGACAGGAGAGCCTCACCAGGCCGGGGGGACGCTGCGGTGTTTGCATTGCTCATTGCGAAGATTCTCTCCTGCGGAACGGAATCAGTGTGCGGGCGAAATAGCGGTTATCAACACGGTCAGAGACCCGGCAAGATCTCCGTCAGCCAGATTTGCGGGCGTTCTGCGGGCGGGATGTGGCATCGCACCTCGTGTCCGTCGACCCCCCGCTCGAGATCGGGATGCACGGAGCGGCATTTGTCGCCGGCGACGCGTTCCGTGAAGGGACAGCGAGCGGCGAACACGCATCCGGCCGGCACGTTGATGAGCGACGGGGGTGAGCCGGGGATCGGCGTGAGGCGGGTCTGTCGGTCTCGATCCATTCTCGGCATCGACCGGAGGAGGCCCCAGGTGTAGGGCATCTCCGGCGAATAGAACAGCTCGTCGACCGTTCCCTTCTCCACACACTGGCCTCCGTACATGACGAGTACCCTGTCGCAGGTTTCGGCGACGACGCCCAAGTCGTGGGTAATCAGGATGACGGCGGAGTTCAATTCGTCATGTAATTCTTTGATGAGCTCGAGAATCTGGGCTTGGACGGTGACATCCAAAGCCGTCGTCGGTTCGTCGGCGATGAGCAGTCGCGGCTGGCAGATCAGGGCCATCGCGATCATCGCTCGCTGCCGCATTCCGCCGGAGAACTGGTGCGGGTAGTCGTTGTAGCGGGTCGGTGCGTTCGGGATCCCGACCTTTTCCAGCATGCGGATGGCCTCGGCCTTCGCATCCTTCTTCGAGACCTTGTTGTGCACGAGGTAGGCCTCGCTGATCTGTGCACCAACGGAGTAGAACGGATGAAGCGATGACAGCGGATCTTGGAAGATCATGCCCATCTCACTTCCGCGAAGCCCGCGCATGTCCTCTTCAGACGCTGCGACGAGTTCACGACCGTCGAGCCAGATCTCGCCGGAGACCCGGGCGTTCGATCCCTTGTGCAGGCCGAGGATCGCGAGACTCGTCACGGACTTTCCGGAGCCGGATTCGCCGACGATCCCGAGGATTTCCCCCCGTTCGAGTTCGAACGACAGGCCGTCGACGCTTTTCACCAGGCCATCGGCTGTCGGAAAGTGCACCCGGAGGTCTTTCACTTCGAGGAACGGCTGCGGAGTGCCGTCCGCTCGCCTGGTCGGAGCGGGGAGTGTTGATGTCATGTGCTACCTTTTCGCGCTCTAGGCGGTAACGCGCGGATCGATGACGGCGTAGAGAATATCGACAATGAAGTTTGCGATCACGAGGACCACCGCCGCGATGATGGTGACCCCGAGGATCACGGGAAGATCCTGCTGTTGGATGGCCTGGATCGAGAGATAGCCGAGCCCGCGGAGGTTGAACACCGTCTCGGTGATCACCGTCGATCCGACCAGCGTGCCGAGGTCGATGCCGAAAATGGTCACGATCGGGGTGAGCGCCGCGCGCAGTCCATGCTTGACGACGACGGTCGGTCGGCTGAGGCCCTTTGCCCGTGCCGTCCGGATGTAGTCCTCCCCCATTGTCTCGATCATGTTCGATCGGGTCAACCGCGCGTACAGCGCCGCGAAGAGGAAGGCGAGTCCGAGCCACGGCAGAATCATGCT
>JAYVNU010000099.1:0-6312 GCA_043758345.1 Lacisediminihabitans sp. | reverse complement strand
CGTACTCGTCAAGCTGACGATCGTCGGATGCCCGGCGGCCGACACCATCGAACGCGATGTCACCGCGGCCGTCCACGCAGTGCCTGGCGTCACCGCCGTCTCCGTCGTCATCACGGTGATGACCCGCGACGAGCGAGCTGCGCTCACCGAGAAACTGCTCGCGGGGCGCACTCGTACCGTGCAGTTCGGCCCTGACTCGCTCACTCGCATCATCACGGTCACGAGCGGCAAGGGAGGGGTCGGCAAGTCGACGGTCACTGCGAATCTCGCTGTCGCACTCGCCGCGCGCGGGTTGCGGGTCGGACTGCTCGATGCTGACGTGTTCGGATTTTCGATCCCGGGCATCCTCGGAATCGCGGGGGCGAAGCCGACGCGGGTCGACGAGATGATCCTCCCGCCGGTCGCTTTCGGCGTGAAGGTGATCTCGATCGGCATGTTCGTCGACGGCAATACGGCGGTGTCATGGCGCGGCCCGATGCTGCACCGCACAATCCAGCAGTTTCTCACCGATGTCTATTTCGGAGATCTCGACGTGCTCCTGCTCGACCTGCCTCCGGGCACCGGCGACGTCGCGATCTCCATCGGCCAGCTGCTTCCCCAGGCTGAGGTGCTCGTCGTGACCACTCCACAGGCGGCGGCCGCCGAGGTGGCGGAGCGCAGCGGTCTCGTCGCGCGACAGACCGGTCAGCGAGTGGTCGGTGTCGTCGAGAACATGAGCGGATTCAGGCAGTCGGATGGCACCGTGCTCGAGCTCTTCGGACACGGCGGCGGCGAGGAGGTCGCCCGGAGGCTCACGGTCGGGCAGGACGACCCGGTTCCGCTACTGGCCAGCGTTCCACTGAGTGTTCCACTGAGAGCAGGCGGCGACAACGGCGTGCCCATCGTGCTCGCGGAGCCGGAGGATCCGGCATCCGTCGCCATCACCGCGCTGGCGGACAGGCTCGTCGCGCTCGGTCGAGGACTCGGCGGCAGGAAGCTCGGCTTCACGCTGCGCTGATGCGAGGTGGTGATCGAGCCTGTCGAGTTCTACAGGCTGCGGGTAGGCACGCGGCGGTACCCGTCGCGGAGGGTAGTGCGAACGACGGCGAAAACTGCGGCGACGATGGCGATGCTGAGCGTTGCGAGAAGGATGATGCCGAACATGGTGACCTCGGGACGGCGCCGGCAGAACCGACGGCTGTGGATTGATTACTTCAACTCAAGCGTATGCAAGTATTTAGCACAATCAAATTGTTTTGCGTCAACTGTGTAGTCTGACTTAATGGACGTGAACCGATTGGAGTTGCTGCGCGAACTGAGCGACCGCGGAAGCATCACCGCCGTCGCGCGGGCCACCAATCGAACGGTCTCGGCGGTTTCGCAGCAGCTGAAGGTGCTCGAACGCGAGGCCGGCATCCCCCTCACCGAGAAGAATGGTCGAGGCCTTTCGCTGACCGGTGCCGGCCGGATGCTGGCCGAAACCGCTCGCGATGTCGCCGTCGCACTCGAGCGCGCCGACGCGCTCTGGAATGACTTCAAGCAGGCTCCCCGCGGCGAGGTGACGCTGACGACGTTCCCCACCGGAGGGCAGATGCTGCTGCCCGGACTGCTCGACGCGGTCGCCGAGATCCCCGGGCTGCGGCTCATCGCAACCGACCAGGATCCGCTGCTCCCCGACTTCGCCGACCTCACGCCCGACTTCGACATCGTGCTCGCCGACTCCTCCGGTGTGCTCCCCTCCTGGCGCGCACGGGGGCTCGCCGTCGTGAAGCTCCTGGAGGAGCCACTCGACGTCGCGCTGCCGGAGGGTCACCCGCTCGCTGCGAAGGCGAGCCTCTCCGCCCGCGATCTCGTCGACGTCACCTGGATCGGTGTGCCGCTCGGCTTCCCCTACGACCGCATCCTCCGCCAGCTCGAGGCGTCGACCGGGGTCGCAGCCACCATCGGCCAGCGGTTCCAGGACAACGGCATCGTCGAGGTTCTCGTCGCGAGCGGCCACGGGGTCGCGATCCTGCCGCGCTACACGACACGGGACAACGGCAACGGGCTGGTGACCCGTCCCCTCTCCGGAGTACGCGCCGTTCGCCAGATCTCGGCTCTGATGCGTCCGGACCGTGCCGAGCGTCCGTCGGTGAGGCTCGTCGTCGAAGCTCTCCGCGCGGAGGCGAACCGGGTGACACTGCAGCACTCGGCCTGACCGGATGCGGGTGCGCTTACTATCGAGATATGCCCGGAGCCCCGCTCGCAGTATCCGTCATCGCCCGTCTCGACAGAGACCTCCAGAGCACATCCGGAGAGACGGTGGAGGTGTTCGCGCCCTTCACCGGTGGCAAGCTCCACGACCTCCCGGTCAGCAGCATCCAGGACGTCGCGGATGCCGCAGCCTCAGCCCGCACGGCCGGTGCGGCCTGGCGTTCCGCGGGTTTCGCGCATCGCCGCCGTGTGCTGCTAAGGGCCCACGACCTGCTCATCGAGCGGCGCGAGCTGCTGATCGACGCCGTGCAGACGGAGACCGGTAAGACTCGCGGCCAGGCCTTCGAGGAGGTCTTCGTCGGCGCTTCGACCACCCGGTATTACGCCCTCGGAGCGGAGCGAATGCTTCGAACCCACCGCCGTCGCGGTGGCATCCCCGTCGTCATCTCCGCCTCCGTCGGCTACCGTCCGAAGGGCCTGGTGGGGGTCATCACACCCTGGAACTATCCCCTCAGCCTCTCGCTGTTCGACGTGATCCCGGCGCTCGCCGCGGGCAACGCCGTCCTGCAGAAGGCCGACAACCAGGGCGCGCTGAGCATCCTCGCCTCCCGCCGGGCGTTCATCGACGCCGGAGTTCCGGCGGAGCTCTGGGCGGTCGTCGCCGGCGACGGTGCCGAGATCGGCGGCGCCGTCATCGACAGCACCGACTACGTCTGCTTCACCGGATCGACGGCAACCGGACGCACCGTGGCCGCCCAGGCGGCCGGCCGCCTCATCGGAGTCTCGCTCGAGCTCGGCGGCAAGAACCCGATGCTCGTGCTCGACGACCTCGACCCGAAGAAGGCGGCAGAGACCGCCGTCTACGCCTGTTTCACCTCGATGGGTCAGCTCTGTGTCTCGATCGAGCGCATCTACGTGCACAGCGCTGTCGCCGCGGAATTCACGAGGGAGTTCGCCGCACGAACCTCGGCGCTCGTGCAGGGCCCCGCCTTCGACTTCTCGACGGATGTCGGTTCTCTCACGCTTCCAGCCCAGCTCGAGCGGGTGAGGGCTCACGTCGATGACGCTGTCGCGAAAGGTGCGACCCTCCTCGCCGGCGGAAGGCATCGCCCAGACCTCGGCCCGCTCTTCTTCGAGCCGACCGTGCTGACCAACGTGACCTCCGAGATGGAGTGCGCCCGCCAGGAGACCTTCGGTCCGGTCGTCGCCATCACGGTCGTCGACTCGACCGAGGATGCCGTCGCCCTCGCCAACGACACCGAGTACGGACTCAATGCCTCGGTGTTCAGCGGCTCATCCGCGCGCGGGCGCCGAGTGGCCCACCTCATCGACGCGGGAAGCGTCAACGTGAACGAGGGTTATCGCGCGACGTTCTCCTCCATCGATGCCCCGATGGGCGGGATGAAGCACTCCGGACTCGGGCGACGGAACGGCCGGGAGGGCATCCTGCGATTCGTCGAGTCCCGGACCGTTGCGACGGCCACCGGCATCCTCACCCTGCCGCGTACCGGGGCGGAATTCGCGACGATGAGCGGCCTCATGGTCACCCTACTGAAGACTCTCAAGGCGGTCCGCAGGCGCTGAGTGCGACTAGTCGGTGCCGGCGTCGAACGCCGCACCCTCGGATGACGCGTCGGTCGCCCGCTCGAGGGCATCGGAGGCGGCATCCGGGACCTCGGTGCGGTCGAGGATCTCACCTGCCTCCCCCATCTCGAGGACTCCGACGAGTTCGGCGGTAGCGCCGCCGATGATGCCGGCCGCGGCGTACTGCTCGAGGCGCGCGCGCGAGTCCGCGATGTCGAGGTTGCGCATCGTGAGTTGTCCGATGCGGTCGCCGGGCCCGAATGCCGAGTCGCCGACACGCTCCATCGAGAGTTTGCCCGGCTGGTAGCTGAGCAGCGGGCCGGTGGTGTCGAGGATCGTGTAGTCGTCACCGCGACGAAGCCGGAGAGTGACCTCGCCGGTGACGGCGGAGCCAACCCAGCGCTGCAGTGATTCGCGCAGCATCAGCGATTGCGGGTCGAGCCAGCGGCCCTCATACATCAGGCGCCCGAGACGGCGACCCTCGGCGTGGTAGTTCGCAACCGTGTCTTCGTTGTGGATCGCGTTGAGCAGTCGCTCGTAGGCGATGTGCAGCAGCGCCATGCCGGGCGCCTCGTAGATCCCACGGCTCTTCGCCTCGATGATGCGGTTCTCGATCTGGTCCGAGACGCCGAGACCGTGCCGGCCGCCGATCGCGTTGGCCTCGAGCACCAGGGCTACAGCATCGACGAACTCGACCCCGTTGAGCGCCACCGGCCGGCCCGAGTCGAAACGCACCGAGACGACCTCGGTCGCCACCTCGACATCGTCGCGCCAGGCGGCGACACCCATGATCGGGTCGACGAGATCGAGCCCTGAGTTGAGTTCTTCGAGGAGCTTCGCCTCGTGGGTGGCCCCCCAGATGTTCGCGTCGGTGCTGTAGGCCTTATCGGAGGCGTCACGGTACGGGAAACCCCGGGCGACGAGCCACTCGCTCATCTCGGTTCGACCACCGAGCTCGTGCACGAATTCGGCATCCAGCCAGGGCTTGTAGACGCGAAGTCGCGGGTTGGCGAGCAATCCGTAGCGGTAGAACCGCTCGATGTCGTTGCCTTTGTAAGTCGAGCCATCACCCCAGATATCGACGCCATCGTCTTTCATCGCACGCACCAGCATGGTTCCGGTGACGGCGCGGCCGAGAGGCGTCGTGTTGAAGTAGGTCTTCCCCCCGGAACGGATGTGGAATGCGCCGCACTGCAGCGCATTCAGCCCCTCCTCGACGAGGGCGCTCTTCGCGTCGACGAGCCGGGCGATCTCGGCGCCGTATTCGATCGCCCGTGCGGGCACCGAGTCGATATCGGGCTCGTCATACTGACCGATGTCGGCGGTGTAGGTGCAGGGGACCGCGCCCTTCTCCCGCATCCAGGCCACCGCACAGGAGGTGTCGAGGCCTCCGGAGAATGCGATGCCGACTCGTTCGCCGACGGGGAGGCTGCTCAGGACCTTGGACACAGGGAAATCCTACGGGCAAGCACGATGACCGGATGCCCGCCGCTGCCGAGGCGGGAGCGTCAGGTCGCTTCGCTGTCGAAGGGTGCCGCCGCACCATCCGCCATCGTTCGACTGCGTTTGACATAGGCGGATTCCGCACCGGGCGGCCGCACGATCGAGACCGCGGGCGACTCCTCCAGCAGGGCCTCCCGGATGATGCGCCGCGGGTCGTACTGTCGTGGGTCGAGCTTCTTCCAATCGACCTCGTCGAACTCCGGACCCATCTCGTCGCGAAGGCGGTCCTTCGCTCCGTCGGCCAGGTCGCGCAGCGTTCGCACCAGGCGTGCGAGCTGGGCCGCGTAGTGCGGAAGACGTTCTGGACCCAGCACGAAGATTGCGATCACACCGATCACTAGCAGCTTGTCGAAGGTGAGTCCGAACACTCGATCAGCGTAACCCGTTGCAGCCGTGAGCCTCCCCTACGCTGGAATAGAGCAAGGAGCGTCAGGTGCCGGATAAAGAGTCGAGCTGGAAGTTCGCGGAAGATTTCATCGTCGAGCGACCAGAGATCGCGGAGGCCCGCCAGCATTCCGTCGAGCTCGGTGTCGACGCGATCAGCCCGGCAACGGGGGCGCAGGTCGCTCTCATCACGGCCGCATCAGCGGCGACGCGCATCATCGAGATCGGCACCGGCGTCGGCGTCAGCGGCCTCTGGCTGCTCACCGGCGCGCCACATGCGACGCTCACGTCCATCGACTTCGAGACCGACTACCAGGACTCCGCACGAAAGGCCTTCCTCGAGGCGGGCACGCCCGCCAACCGGGTGCGACTGATCGCCGGACGTGCACTCGAGGTGCTGCCTCGGATGAACGAGGCGTCGTACGATGTCGTGCTCGTGGATGCCGACCCCAAGTCGGTCATCGAATACGTCGAGCACGGCCTGCGGCTGGCCCGCGCCGGGGGAACGGTTCTGATTCCCCACGCCCTCTGGCGCGATCGGGTCGCCGATCCGGTGCAGCGCGGTGAGACGATCGCCGAATTCCGGTCACTACTTCGCGAGATCGCGGCATCCGATGCCGTCATCAGCTCACTGTCGCCACTCGGGGACGGATTGCTGCAACTGACGAA
>JAYVNU010000098.1:0-6312 GCA_043758345.1 Lacisediminihabitans sp. | reverse complement strand
TTCCACCAGTGTCGATTCGCCCGGCGAGGGGAGGCAGGCACAGACGGTACTACCGAGCGCGCGTGCGCAGAGCGCAGAATTGGGGCGTGGACGAAGTGGAACTCGGCGCATTTCTCCGAAGCCGCCGCGAGCGGCTTCGACCCGAGGATGTCGGACTCGCCTCGGGTTCGCGCCGCAGAACCCCGGGGCTTCGCCGCGAAGAGATCGCGGTGCTCGCGCACATCTCGCGCTGAGGTACGCCGATCCGCCCTGGCCGCGCGAAGGACCGAATGGCGTACCTCACGCGCCGTCCGGTTACGCGTGACGGGCGACGTCGGCAGCACTCGCTAGCGTGAAGGAATGAAGATCCTCCACACGTCGGACTGGCACATCGGGCGCACTTTCCAGACGCACCCCACGCTCGACTTTCTGCGCATCGTGCTCGACGCACTCGTCGACGTCGTGCGCACCCGCCGAGTGGATGTCGTGGTCGTCTCCGGCGACATCTTCGACTCGTCGATGCCGTCGGCCGAGTCCCTCGAGCTGCTGTCTGCAACACTGCGAGACCTCCGCGGCGCCGGCGCGCAGATCGTCATGACGAGCGGCAACCACGACTCGGCCACGCGACTCGGGTTCCAGTCGGAGTGGGCCGGGCTCGCCGGCATCCACATCATCACCGGCCGGGAGGGCTACCTGACGCCCATCACCGTCGACGACGAATTCGGTCCGGTGCATTTCTACGGCATCCCGTACCTCGAGCCGGCGCTGATCCGTCACCACTATCCGGAGGTGGAGTTGCGCAGCCACGAACAGGTGCTGAGATTCGCGATGGATCGGGTGCGCGCCGACCTGACGGCGCGCGGCGGGCGATCGGTCGTGCTCTCGCACTGTTTTGTCGCGGACGTGCTCGAGGAGGCGACCGATGTCGAGCGCGACATCACGTCGGGTGGCCTCAACCTGGTGTCGGCGAGCGTCTTCGACGGGCCGGACTACGTCGCCCTCGGCCATATCCACGGGCGCAACACGATCAGCGAACGCGTGCGGTACTCCGGCGCTCCGCTGCACTACTCGTTCGGTGAAGGCGACAAACCGCGCGGCGGCTGGCTCGTCGAACTCGATTCCACGGGGCTGGCGGCCGTCGACTGGGTCGACCTGCCGGTGCCGAGGCGGCTGACCGTGCTCACGGGTGAGCTTGCGGGGTTGCTTGCCGACGATATCCACTCCCCGTTCGAAACGGACTGGATCTCGGCGATCCTGACCGACCGGGTTCGGCCGATGGATGGCATGCACAGGCTGCAGTCGCGGTTCCCGAATGCCGTGAAGCTCGAGCATCGCCCGGCCGCGTCCGGGTCGGAGGAGAACGCCACGTATTCGGAGCGGATCAGGCAGAAGTCCGACCGGGAGATCGTCAGCGGATTTCTCGAGCACGTGCGCAATGGTGTCGGGCCGAGCGCCTTCGAGACCGCGTTGATCGACGAGGTCATCACAGCGGCAGGAACGTCGGCATGAAGATCTCGCGTCTCACGATCGCCGGTTTCGGGCCGTACAAGACCGAGCAACACGTCGACTTCGACCGCTTCGACGATGACGGGATCTTCCTCATCAGCGGCAAGACCGGCTCCGGCAAATCGAGCATCCTCGATGCCATCTGCTACGCGTTCTACGGTAGTGTTCCGCGCTATGACGGCACGCTGGCGCAGCTGCGCAGTGATCACGCCGAGGCCACGGACCCGACCTTCGTAGAGCTCGAGTTCTCGGTCGACGACACCCGCTACAGGGTGCGTCGGGTGCCGGAATTCGAGCGTCCGAAGGCCAGGGGCGAGGGCACGACGAAACAGTCGCACGAGGCGACGCTGTGGGTGCTGCGCGCAGATGGCTGGGAGGGGATCGCTGCGAAACCGGTGGACGTCGGGCGCGAGCTCGCCCGCATCCTCATGCTCAACAAGGAGCAGTTTCTACAGGTGATCCTGCTCGCGCAGAATCGCTTCCAGGATTTTTTACTCGCCAGGAACGACGACCGGCAGGCGGTGCTGCGAACCCTGTTCGGCACGAAACGTTTCCAGGACATCGAGGTCGAACTGGACGGGCGACGCAAGGCCCTCGCCGCATCCCTCGTCGAATCCGAACAGTCGCTCGGCCGGCATGCCAGGCGCATCGCCGACCTGCAGGGCCTCGAGGAGGCGCCGGTAGCACCCGATCTCGACGGGATCGCGGAGGCGGAAACATCCATCGCCCGGTTGCTGACGCGGGCGACAGAGGAGGCGGCGCTGGCCGACACCGCCTTCACCGCGGCCGACACCGAGCATCGCGGAAGGGTCGAGATCCGCACTCTGCAGGAGCGACGCGATGCGGCTGCCGCCACGGTGGCGAGACTGGCGCTCGACTCGCATGCTCGCGACGCAGATCGGCTCGCGATCGCCACCGCGCACCGTGCGGCGACGGTCCGGCCGCTCTCGACCGCGCATGCGGCAGCCGACGCGGCGCTGGCGGATGCCCTTCGCAGGTCTGCCTCGGCGCGCGCGGACTATGCGCCTCTCGAGCCGGACGGCGACCGGGCGATCGACGACGTGATCTCGACCACCGCGGCGACACTCGGCGCCCTCGTCGAGACCCTCGCCGAGGAATCCGGGTTGCCGACGCTCGAGGCCGAGGTCGCCGTACTCGCCGAATCGCTCGATTCGCAGGACGCCGCGCTCGACGAACTGACCGCGCTTTCCACCGCTCTGCCCGGCCGGATCACGGTCGCCGACGAGCAGATCGCCGCCGCCACGCTCGTCGTCGGCAGGGGAGCGGATGCCACGGCAGCCCTTGCGCGCGTCACCGCCGCTCACACCGCTGCGGTATCCGCCGCCGCCCTGGAATCCCTGCTGACCTCGGCCCGCGGGGAGGAGAAGAGCGCAAGCTCCGCCAGCCTCGCCGCGTCCATGAACCTCGACCTGCTTCTGGAGCGCAGGCTCGACGGTTTCGCCGGGGATCTGGCCCTCGCCCTCCTCGACGGGGAGGCCTGCGCGGTGTGCGGGTCGACGAGTCATCCGTCCCCGGCCGAGCGGTCGCACGAACCCGTGGGCGAGGCGGACGTGGATGCGGCGCGCGCACGGTTCGCCACAGCAAGCAGAGAGCTCGCCGACACCACCGAGAACGCCCGAACCATCGCGATGCGGGCCGCCACCGAGGCAGGGAGGGCGGACGGTAAATCGGTCGAGGAACTCGACCGAGACATCGTGGCGCTCGGCGCTGTACTCGCGGAGGCCGGCGCAGCGGAGCGTGTGGTGGCGACCGTGACCCTGAAGCGGGAAACGCTGCGTTCCCTACTGGCGAGCTCCGCCGAAGAGCTCGTTGCGGGACGACAGGCTCGCGAGGAGATCCTGCGCAGGTTGACTGCGAGGCAGACCTCGCTCGACGCCCTCTCGACTCGGGTTGCCGCCCACCGTGCAGAATTCGCCACGATCGCCGATCGGGTCGTCCGGCTGACCGCGACGGCCGCAGCGGCCCGCGCCGTGGCTGAGGCCGAGGCCGCTGTGGCGTCCCGCACCTCTGCGCTGGCCGCGGCCGCGGAGTCACTCGCCGCCCAGGTCGCCGCGCAGAAGTTCGCCAGTGCCCTGGAGTCGACTGAGGCACGCCTCACCGACGAGGCGATTGCGGCACTCGAGGCGCGAATCCGCGACCACGATGACAGTGTTGCCACCGCCCGCGCGACGGTAGCGGATGCCGCGGCAGCCAGCATCCCGCAGAAACTCGTCGACGTCGAACTCGCACGGGCAGCCCGCGATGAGAGCAGTGTCGCGCGTGACGTCGCGCTGGCGGCGAGATCGACCGCTGAACATCGCGCGCGCGAGCTGGCGAAGGTTGCCGCTGAGGCGCGGGGGGAACTCGCGACATCCACCGACCGGCGTGCCGAATACGATCAGGTTCGCGAACTGGCGGCCGTCGTCGCCGGCAGCGAACCGAACGAGAAGCGGATGCGACTGGAATCCTTCGTGCTCGCGGCCCAGCTCGAGGAGATCGTCGCCGCCGCCAACCTGCGCCTGCATCGCATGACGGGCGGACGCTTCGCCCTCGAACACGACGACGCGCTGCAATTCCGCGGGGCACGCTCGGGGCTCAGCCTGGCCATCCGCGACGAGCACACCGGGCGCAGCCGTGCGACGCACTCGCTCTCCGGTGGGGAGACCTTCCTCGCGTCGCTGGCGCTCGCGCTCGGACTCGCCGAGGTCGTCACGAATCAGGCGGGCGGCATCCGGCTCGACACGCTCTTCGTCGACGAGGGCTTCGGATCGCTCGACGGCGACACGCTCGAGATCGCGATGACGACGCTCGACGGGCTACGCGCGGGTGGACGGACCATCGGCCTGATCAGCCACGTCGAGGCGATGAAGGAGCAGATTCCGGCGAAACTGCTGATCAAAGTGACGGACAAAGGACATTCGGAGATCGCGTAGATCTTTGAGATTCTCAGGCTGTTCGCACCCGGATCGTCCCGGTGCGGCCTACTGTCGCGCTATGTCCAATATTCCGCTGCCGAACACGCCGTCCGGACCGGCCGCGACGGCCATCGGAATCACGATGATCCTGGCCGGCCTCTTCATCGGTGGGCAATTGCCACGCGTGCAACTGCTGGGGTTTCTCGTCGTACTGGCCGGCGCGATGATGCTGCTGTTCGGGGTGCTGACCGTCGCCGAGGATTTTCGCAAGCGTTGGGCGCGGCGGAACGACTGAGACTCGAGCACGCGTCGGATCAGCATCCACTGCTCCGGACTCGCCAAACCGCTTTCGGTTCACGTCACTGGCCACGAGGGGTTGACGTCGATACCCGGCGAGCGTTTCGTTAACTGCAGCGGCGGGTAATTCGCCGCAGATCGGCGCGGGCTTGCGCCCAACAGAAACGAGCGACACATGCGTGAACTCGACATCGTCAAGAAGATCGTCGCGATCGAGAACACCGAGGCCCTCGATCCGCTCGTCGAGAAAGCCGGCGGTTTCTGGGCCGCGATTCTCAAGCCGCGCGCACTTCGCGACCTTCTGCATGGGGTCCCGTTCGGGCATCCGGTGCACCCTGTGTCGGTGCAGGTGCCGATCGGGGCGTGGACATCCGCGGCGATCCTCGACCTACTGCCCGGCACCGCAGCCACTTCCCGCTTGCTCGTCGGGGTCGGGGCCGTCAGCGCGATTCCGGCTGTGCTCGCCGGCTGGGCCGACTGGCTTCAGCTCCACGAACAACAGAAGCGGGTGGGAATCGTGCACGCCGCCGCAAACGCGACGGCCGTCGCCCTGTACGCCGCATCCTGGATCCAGCGGGGGAGGGGAAAGCAGACCAGTGGCAAGGTGCTCTCCTACGCCGGCCTCGCGGTCGTCTCGGGTGCCGGCTTCCTGGGTGGACACCTCAGCTTTCGCCAGGCATCCGGCGCGAATCACGCCGAAGCGGTGCAGCACCTCTTCCCGGAGGGCTGGCAGACACTCGGCCCGATCGATGAGTTGCTCGACAACGAACTCAGCCGGATGGATGTCGCGGGGCAACCGCTCCTCGTCCTGCGCCGCGGCAACAGCGTCGACGTGCTATCCAACACCTGCAGCCACCTTGCAGCCCCACTGAACGAAGGAGAGTTGCTCGGTGCCGATACCGACGACCCGTGCGTCAGTTGCCCCTGGCATCAGAGCGTCTTCTCAATGCGCACCGGCGAGGTCGTGCACGGTCCGGCGACCGCGCCCCAACCGAAATTCCGCACGCGCGTCATCGACGGTTTCGTCGAGGTGATGCTGCCGAACGCGGGGTGAGTCGAGCGGCCAGCCGGGCGGACCCCGCCTCAGCGGACCCGCCCGGGTGCGGGACGATTAGGAGACCGCCGCCGCCCCGGCACGGGCGATCTGACGATCGTTTTCGATCGAACTCCCGATCGCGCCGATCACGACGTCTCCCTGCTGCCGAACCAGGCATTGTCCATGCGCACGAACGCCAGGAACATCGCCGCCGACATCCACGACGGCGATGTTCACGGCCCTGCTGGTCTGCTTCGCCTCGTCGTGAACTGCGGCAACCACCGCTGCGGCCTGGTCGAAAGTGATGTCGTTCAGAGGTGTTCCTCCCGAATCTCGCTGCGGTACCTCCGCGACGATCATCGCGCACGGCACCCGCCGACCGGGTGAGCTCTAGATCAGCGACTGACTTTCCCGGCCACTGTGGGGGCGAACTCTCGAGAGGGCGAAGGTCACCGGCCTCGGATCTCAGGCGAGACGCGCGGTGACCTCAGCCAACGACGGATTCGTCGCGCTCGAGCCATCCGGAAACAGCACGGTCGGCACCGTCTGGTTTCCGCCGTTGATGCGCTCGACCAGCTC
>JAYVNU010000097.1:0-6340 GCA_043758345.1 Lacisediminihabitans sp. | reverse complement strand
CCCTCCCGGTCGTGTTACGGGCCGGGAGGGCGGATCACGGGTCAAGCCTTGGCGCTGGCGGCGCTGACGGCACGGGCGGCCGCGAAACCGGACTCGAGGTCGGCGATGATGTCGTCGATGTTCTCGAGGCCGACCGACAGCCGTACGAGCCCTGGCGTCACGCCCGCGGTGAGCTGCTGCTCCGGGGTGAGCTGCGAGTGTGTGGTCGAGGCCGGGTGGATGATCAGGCTGCGCACGTCGCCGATGTTGGCGAGGTGGCTGAACAGGGTGACGCTGTCGACCAGGGCGCGACCGGCATCCACTCCGCCCTTCAGTTCGAACGACAGCACCGCACCGACGCCCTTCGGCGCGTACTCGTTCGCCTTGGCATACCACGGGCTCGACGGGAGACCTGAGTAGTTGACCGAGGCGACATCGTCATGGCTGTCGAGAAACTCGGCGACGGCCTGAGCGTTCTGCACGTGACGCTCGATACGCAGCGAGAGGGTCTCGATGCCCTGGATCAGCTGCCACGCGCTCGCCGGGGCGATCGAGGCACCGAGGTCACGGAGCCCCTGCACGCGCGCCTTGATGATGTAGGCGATTCCGTCGCCGACCGCGGTCGTGTAACTCGCGCCGTGGTAGCTCGGGTCGGGCTCGGTGAGGCCGGGGAACTTCTCCACGTTCTTCGACCACTCGAACTTTCCGCCATCGACGATGATGCCGCCGATGACCGTTCCGTGACCGCCGAGGAATTTGGTGGCCGAGTGCACGATGATGTCGGCTCCGTGCTCGAACGGACGGATCAGGTAGGGCGTCGCGATCGTGTTGTCGACGATGAGCGGCACGCCGTTCTTGTGGGCGACGTCTGCGACCAGCCGGATGTCGAGAATGTTGATCTTCGGATTTCCGATGGTCTCGGCGAAGAACAGTTTCGTGTTCGGACGAACCGCTGCCTCCCAGGCCGCAGCGTCGTCCTGGTCTTCGACGAAGGTGGTCTCGATGCCGAGCTTCGCGAGCGTGTACTTGAAGAGGTTGTAGGTGCCGCCGTAGATGGACGACGATGACACGATGTGGTCGCCGGCCTGCGCGATGTTGAGAACAGCCAGCGTCTCTGCTGCCTGTCCCGAGGCGACCAGGAGGGCGGCTGTGCCACCCTCGAGCGCAGCGACACGTTCTTCGACCACATTCTGGGTCGGATTCTGGATGCGCGTGTAGATATTGCCGAATTCGGCGAGCGCGAAGAGATTCTTCGCGTGCTCCGCGTTGTTGAAGACGTAGGAGGTGGTCTGGTAGATCGGGGTTGCACGGGCGTTCGTGACCGGATCCGGCGCGGCGCCGGTGTGGATCTGTTTCGTCTCGAACTTCCAGGCGCTGGTGTCGCTCATGATGTCTCCTTGAAATCTGCGGCGGGCCGTGACCGGTCCACTCGAGAGCGAGCCTAGGCAGGTCGGTCGTGGACGGCAATGGGCGGCGAAATATGGCGTAACGCTGCAGTTCTTCGCGGCGTTGACTCGTGGGACTAGTCATGCAAGAGTAGTCCCGTGTCATCCATTCGCCTGTTCATCCTCGGGTCGCTCGCACAGCGCGGGCCGATGCACGGTCACGGCCTCCTGCAGTTGGCCGAGGAAGAACATATCGACGAGTGGACCGATTTTGCCGGAAGTGCGGTCTACGGTGCGATGAAGAGACTCGCATCCGAGGGTCTGATCACCGAGGACAGAATCGAAAAGCTTGGCAACTATCCGGAACGGCAGTTCTATCGCATCAGCGGCGAGGGCAACGCGGCGCTCCACGCCCTGAGGTCGCAGGGTCTCAGCGAGATCGTGATCAAGCCCGACCCACTCAATCTCGCGCTCGCGAGGCTCGACCCGGAGCTGCTCGACGAGCTCCCGGCCGTTCTCGGTGAGCGGCTCCACCGCCTGCGCTCGACATTCGAGGCGAGCGAACGCCACCTCGATGACATCAAGAAATACCTCACGGTCGCCGAGACCTGGTCGATGGGGCACCAGCTCGCTCGCTGGGAAAGCGAGATCGACTGGCACGAACAACTTCTCACAGCACTCCCCGACATCATCGCGGACGAAAAGTCCCGAAAGGAAGCCCACTAATGTCAGAGACCATCGCATCCACCCCCGGCGGAATATCCGTCTCGTCGAAGGGCGCGTGGCGAGCTCTCGTCGTGCTGCTCATCGGCATGTTCATGGCACTGCTCGATGCGACGATCGTCAACGTCGCCCTGCCGTCGATCCGCACGGAGCTGAGCGCGAACGAGGCGACCCTGTCGTGGATCATTTCCGGGTACGCCCTCGCGTTCGGCCTCGCCCTCATCCCGGCCGGTCGGCTCGGTGACCGCTACGGCCACAAGTGGATCTTCATCATCGGACTCACGCTCTTCACCGCCGCGAGCCTCGCCTGCGGTATCGCACAGGACAGCACGCAGCTCATCGTCGCCCGTGTCGTGCAGGGTCTCGCCGGCGGGCTCTTCCTGCCGGCCGTCACCGCCTTCATCCAGATCCTGTTCCCGGGCAAGACCCGCGGGAAGGCATTCGCCATCATGGGAGCGGTCATCGGTGTGTCCTCCGCTCTCGGCCCGATCGCCGGAGGACTGCTCATCCAGGGCTTCGGAGAGAAGACCGGATGGCGGTACGTGTTCGATGTGAACCTCCCGATCGGAATCGTCGCCGTCGTGCTCGCGATCGCCCTGCTTCCCTCGGGATCGGTCAGCAAGGCGCGCTCCGGCGGAGTGGACGGCGTCGGTCTACTCCTCGTCACGGCCGGCCTCGTCGGTGTGCTCGTGCCGCTCATCGAGGGGCAGAGCAACGGCTGGCCGGCGTGGACCTACCTGACGCTCGCCGCCGGTGTGGTCATGCTGGTGCTCTTCGGCCTGTGGGAACGCGCCTACACGAAGCGTGGCAACACGCCGCTCGTGCCGCCGCACCTGTTCAGCCACCCTGCGTTCACCGGGGGAACGATCCTCGCCCTCGTCTACTTCGCGGCGTTCACGAGCATCTTCTTCACCATCTCACTGCTCTGGCAGACCGGGCTCGGACATACGGCGCTCGAGTCGGGCCTCGTCTCCGTGCCGTTCGCCGTCGGCAGCATCGTCGGGTCGTCGCAGAGCAACCGCCTCGCCGGTCGCCTCGGTCGCCGGGTGCTCGTTCTGGGAACGGCGCTCGTCGTCCTCGGACTCGCGGTCGTCTGGCTGCTGCTCTTCACGGTGAATACGGAAGATCTGACTAACTGGATCCTGCTCGCCCCGCTACTCGTCGCCGGCGTCGGAAACGGCCTGTTCATCGCCCCGAACGCGCAGTTCATCGTCGCAACGGTCGATCCGCAGGAGGCCGGCTCAGCGAGCGGCGTCATCGCGACGATGCAGCGGGTCGGGAGCGCGATCGGTATCGCGGTCATCGGCAGCGTGCTCTTCGGAACGCTCGTCGTGGCCAAACCGACAGCGAGCCAGATCGCGGAGGCCGGCCAGAAGTACGGCGCGACCGGTGCCGCTGCCATCAAGCGGGCCATCCAGACCATCGTCGAACACAACCTCGCCACCGGATTCGGCACGAGCGCGGCTCTCGCCATGCTCGTGAGCGCGGTCTTCGCTCTCGCGGCGTTCCTCCTCGTATTCACCCTGCCGAAGAAGGTCAGTCGCGGCTGGGATTCGGAAGGAGCGAAGCCGGGCGGACAGCCGGGATCCGAACCGGGCTCGGCGCGGCCGGGCTCCGAGCATGCCGGGCCGCAGCATGCCGGTCCGAAACACGCCGACGCGCACTGAGTCACGCTGTGCACTGAGTCACGCTGTGCACTGAGTCACGCTGTGCACCGGCACAGCGCGGCGATTGGCGCGCTGCGGATCGGCGCTACGGTTGAAGCAGATGATCTCGGCGACGGATGAGGGAGAGACTGTGGTGGCACGGAGAGTGGTAGTGACCGGGGCGAGTTCCGGTATCGGTGCGGCAACGGTTCGCCTGTTCCGTGCTCACGGCTGGAACGTCGTCGGGGTTGCTCGGCGCACCGAACGGCTCGAGGCGCTGGCCGCAGAGACCGGGTGCGACATCTTCACGGCCGACGTCACGAACCAGCTCGACGTGGATGCCCTCCGCGACTTCCTGCAGATTCTCGGCCCGATCGATGCCCTCGTGAACAACGCGGGGGGCGCATTCGGAATGGCCTCGGTCGAAGACAGCGATGCAGACGACTGGACCCGGATGTTCGACGTGAATGTCGTCGCGGTGAAGCGGGTCACCAGTGCGCTACTGCCGCTTCTGCGACAGGCGATCGTCGGGGGATCGGGCCATGCCGACATCCTCACGGTCACATCGATCGCCGGACACATCGCCTATGAGGGCGGCGGAGGATACAACGCGGCGAAGTTCGCGTCGCACGCTCTGGTCGCCGTGCTGCGACTCGAACTCGCCGGAGAGCCGATCCGCGTGCTCGAGATCGCTCCCGGAATGGTGAAGACCGACGAATTCTCCCTGGTGCGTTTCGACGGCGATGAGGCGCGAGCCGCGGCGGTCTACGACAACGTGCCGAATCCGCTCCATGCTGGCGACATCGCGGACGCGATCGTTCACTCGATCGAGCTCCCCGGATATGTGAACCTCGATCTCGTGACGATCAAGCCGGTCGCGCAGGCGGCGCCGCACAAGGTGATCCGGGGCGAGCTGAAGCCGAAGGCTTAGTCCGCTCGGTCAGACGAGCGATCCGGCGGACAGACGAGCGACCCGGCGGACGAGGCCTCCGCGACATCCGCGAACGCCAGTTTCGGCACGAAGAACAGCATGACCGCCGCGACGAGTGCGCCAACACCGCAGATGATCCAGACGGTCAGATAGCCAGCAAGGCTGGACGCCGTTCCGGACACCGCCGTCAGCAATCCCATCGCCAGCACGATACCGAACACGGCGGATGCGAATGAACCGCCGATCGTCTTCGTCGTGTTCGTCAGCGCGGCAGCGACGCCCGTCTGACCGCGTGGTGCCGCTGCTGCCGCCGCCGCCGGCATTGCCCCGACGAGGGCGCCGGAGCCGAGCCCGGCGATGGACATGTTGATGAACACCTCGACGGTGAGCAGGTGGAATGGCAGGAACAGCAGGTAGCCGATCGCGACGAGGAAGGCCGCGATGATGAGGGCGATCCGCGGGGAGAGTCGACGCGAGACCAGCGGGAACAGAAGTGCTCCGATGATCATCGAGATCAGGTAGACACCGATCAAAGTCGAGCGATCCGCGGAGTCGAGTCCCAGACCGTAGCCATTCGAGCGCGCCGTTCCGGCATAGGCGCTGAGCGGTGCCTGTGCCCCGAGGAGGCTGATGCCGATCAGTGCGGCCGTGAGTTGAACCGGCCACATGTTCGGCTGCCTCAGCACGCGGAGGTCGATCGCCGGGTCCGTCTGCTTCAACTCGAAGCGCGCGAATGGCACGAAGACGGCGATCCCGGCGAGGATCAGCAGGTACACCCACCACGCACCGGGACCGTTGAGCCTCAGGAACGTGAGGCCGGAGGTGATGAGCAACAGTCCGATGGCGAGAAGGCTGAAGCCCGTGACATCCAGTGTCCGGCCAGGAAGGGGTGTTGACTCCGGCACACCGAACAGGATGGCGAAGAAGACGAGGGTGACGGCGATGGCCGGGATCATGAGCGTCAGCGTGACGTCGTGGCCGGTCCAGCCGAAGACGCGCCCGCCGAGGAGAGCCCCGACGATGGCTCCGGCTTCGAGCGCCACGACGAGGAGTCCGGCCGCGCGGCGGGTCTGCGACGGACCGCGGCCGGTTCGGCGCCCGCGGTCGAAGATGAGGGCGACCTCGAGCGGGAGCCAGACGACATAGAAGCCCTGGAAGGCGAACGCGATCAGATACATCGTGAAATTTCCGGAGAAGGCCAGCGCCCAGGTCGCGAGCGCTGTCACGACCGTCGAGGCGAGCAGGATGCGCTTGTGGCCGAACATGTCGCCGAGCTTTGCGAGCACCGGAACGACGAGGGCCGAGACGAGAAGTTGCGCCGCCTCGAACCAGTTGTAGTCGGCGTCGCGGATGCCGAGGTACTTCACGAGGTCGCTGATCAGTGGAACGTAGTAGCCCTGCAGGATGCCGCTGACGATCTCGACGAGGAAGAGGAATCCGATCAGTCCGACGGTGACGGTGCCCGCGCGGGCCTTTGTCGTCTCTTGCTCGGTCGTGCGCATGATCGGATGCTAACGGCTCTGGAGTGGTTACGGGAGCCGATAACGTGTTCCCATGGCAGACGAGACATGCGAGATTCTCAGCTGGGCCGAGTTCGGGGACGCCTCGCGTGAACTCGCGACGGACGTGCACGAGAGCGGCTTCGTTCCGGATGTCGTCGTCGCCATCGCCCGGGG
>JAYVNU010000096.1:0-18576 GCA_043758345.1 Lacisediminihabitans sp. | reverse complement strand
CGCCCACCACGCGCCCGCGCGACACCACCGCGACGAGGTGCTGAGCGGCGAGCCCGGCGACGTCCTCCGCCGGGCGCGAGTCGAGCACCACGAAGTCGGCTAGGTACCCCGGTGACACACGGCCGAGGTCTGACGCACGACCGATGGCCGCCGCCGCTCGGGAGGTCGCGGACTCGAGGGCGCGCGCCGCCGTCCAGCCGAAGAGTTCGGCCATCCTCCGCACCTCGGCGAGTTGGTCGCCGAATGCGACGTGATGGCCGTTGGCGTCGGTGCCGAGCACGAAGTCGACGCCGAGCCCCGCGGCTTCCAGGAGCAGGGCGTCCCGCCGCTCCACGAGCTCGCGGGCCTTCGCGGCCTGCTCTGAGGAGACCCCGGCCCGACCGACTGCGATGACGTCGTTGATGAGGATGGTCGGGGCGACTGTCACCCCGGCGACGACTGCGGCGCAAGCGAGCTCCGCGCTGATGAGCGTCGCGTGCTCGAGCGAGTCGACCCGCTCCTCGAGCGCGATGCGAATGCCGTCCTCGGTGTGCGCGTGCGCGGCGACCCGCATCCCGAGCGCATGGGCCTCGTCGACGATCGCCGCGATCTCGTCCCGCGTGTGATTGCGCCAGGCGCTCTTGTCGCCGACCGAGAGCACGCCGCCGCTCGTCGCGATCTTGATGCCATCGGCTCCGGCGCGCGCGTATTGACGAACGAGCTTTCGACACTCGTCAGGGCCGTCCGCGGTCGGCGTCCGAAGCGCGACCGCCGCCGGGGTGAACATATCGGCGTGGCCCGCCGTCATCCCCACCATGCCGAAAGCCTGCAGCCGCGGCCCCTCGACGATTCCGGCGTCGATCGCCCGACGGAGGGAGAACTGAACGTCATTGGCGGCAAGGTCCCGAAGGGTCGTCACCCCGGTGGCGAGAGCCGCGCGGGCGTTCGCGAGCGCGTGCAGCACCTGCTCCTCCGGGCGGGTGACGAGAGGCCAGGTCAGGAAGTCCGGTGAGCCCGGGCCGGCGTCGCCCACGAGGTGCACGTGCGTGTCGATGAGGCCCGGGATGACCGTGAGGGTCGGGCGGGAGCCGCCGACAAAGGTATCGACGGCGGTAAAACGGGCGTCGGCGCCGTCGAACTCCCAGCGGATCGTCGAGGGTCCGCGCGAGGTCAGGCCGTCCCACAACTCGATCCCGACGAGCTCTGTCCTCATGGATTCAGGCGCCGATGCGCTCGACGATGAGCGGGCCACCGTCGAGGATCTCGTCGCCGACGACGCCGATGCGGTACGCGCCCTCGAGAGCCTCGAGGGCCCGACCGAAGCGTTCCGGCTCGTCGGCGCTGAGGGTGAACAGCGGCTGGCCGGCGGTGACGGTATCGCCGGGTTTCGCGTGCAAGTCGACCCCGGCGGCATGCTGCACCGGGTCCTGCGCCCTGGCGCGCCCGGCACCGAGGCGCCACGCCGCGATTCCGAACGGGAGTGCACGCTGCTCGACGAGCACTCCGGAGCGTTCGGCCACAACGACGTGAGTCTCGCGCGCGACCGGGAGCGAGGCATCCGGATCCCCCTCCTGGGCGCGGATCATCCTGCGCCAGGTATCCATCGCCCGGCCGTCATCGAGGGCGGCTGCGACGTCGGCGTCCGGCAGGCCGGCATGAGCGAGCATCTCGCGGGCGAGCGCGACGGTGAGCGCGCGAACATCCGAGGGACCTCCCCCGGCGAGCACCTCGATCGATTCGCGCACCTCGTTCGCGTTTCCGATGGCGAGGCCGAGGGGAACGTTCATGTTGGTGAGGAGGGCGGATGTCGCCACCCCCGCATCCTCACCGAGCGCGACCATCGTCTCCGCGAGTTGACGCGACTGTGCGATGTCTTTCAGGAAGGCCCCCGACCCGAACTTCACGTCGAGCACGAGCGACGAGGTTCCTTCGGCGATCTTCTTGCTCATGATCGATGACGCGATGAGCGGGATCGATTCGACCGTGCCGGTGATGTCACGGAGGGCGTACAGCTTGCCGTCGGCCGGCGCGAGTCCGGAACCTGCCGCGCAGACGACGGCGCCGACCTCCTCGAGGATCTCGCGCATCCTCCCCGGGGACAGCGACGCCTGCCAGCCGGGGATCGACTCGAGCTTGTCGAGTGTGCCGCCGGTGTGCCCGAGGCCCCGGCCGGAAAGTTGCGGAACGGCGACTCCGAAGGTCGCGACGAGCGGGGCGAGCGGGAGGGTGATCTTGTCACCGACGCCACCGGTCGAGTGCTTGTCGGCGGTCGTCTTGGAGAGCCCGTCGAAATTCATCCGCTCGCCCGAGGCGATCATCGCGAGCGTCAGGTCACGGATCTCGCCCCGGCCCATGCCGTTCAAGAAGATCGCCATGGCCATCGCGGCCATCTGCTCCTGGGCGACATAGCCGCGCGTGTACGCATCGATCAGCCAGTCGGTCTGGGCGGTTGTGAGCGCGCCACCATCACGCTTGAGGTGGATCAGGTCGACAACGTCGAACGGTTCGATGGCCACGGGAGTCAGTCGGCGGCGCGATAATCGGCGAGCTGACGGGGGCCGAACGCATCCGGAATCACTTCGTCGATCGTCTTGATTCCGGAGACGGTCTCGAGCAGCATCCCGGGAGCCGAGTGCTCGTAGAGCAACTGCCGGCATCGACCGCACGGCATCAGGATGTTGCCGTGGCCGTCGACACAGGTGAACGCGACGAGCCGGCCCCCACCCGTCATGTGCAGGGAGGAGACGAGCGAGCATTCCGCGCAGAGGCTGAGGCCGTACGACGCGTTCTCGACATTCGCACCCGAGATCACCCGCCCATCGTCGACGAGGGCGGCGACCCCGACCGGAAAGTTCGAGTAGGGAACGTAGGCCTTCGCCGAGGAGTCGTTCGCGACGGCGCGAAGGAGGTCCCAGTCGATCGACGGAGCGGTGGTGTCAGTCATGCGTCATCCCTTGATATACGGCTTGCCGGATGCCGCCGGCCCTCGAGCCTGCCCGACGAGTCCCGCGACGGCGAAGATGGTCACGACGTATGGCAGCATCAGCATGAAGTCGCTCGGCACCGGCGAACCGAGGATGCCGAGCACATTCTGCAGGTTGCTCGCGAACCCGAACAGCAGGGCGGCGAGGGTGGCCCGGATGGGATCCCAGCGCCCGAAGATCACGGCGGCGAGGGCGATGAACCCGGCACCGGAGGTCATGTCTTTGCTGAACGCCCCGACGTTTCCGATCGTGAAGTAGGCACCTCCGAGACCGACCACCGCGCCCGCGAGCGCGACATTCCAAAATCGCGTTCGGTTGACGTTGATGCCGACGGTGTCGGCCGCCTGTGGCTGCTCGCCGACCGCCCGGAGTCGGAGTCCCCAGCGGGTGTGGAACAGGCCGAAGTAGACGGCGGCAACCGCGATGTACATGAGGTAGACGATGACGGTCTGCTTGAAGAGCACCGGTCCGAGCACCGGAATGGCGCTGAGGCCCGGGATCGGCAGGGTCGGGAAGATCGGGGGCGTGTTGACCACCTCAGGGCTGTTCGCCAGCAGCGCCGAGAATAGGAAGCTCGTCAGGCCGAGCACGAGCACGTTGAGCACGACCCCGACGATCACCTGATCGACGAGATACTTGATCGAGAATGCCGCGAGCACGAAGGAGACGAGCACCCCGGCGAGCATCGCCGACAGCACCCCGAGGAGCAACGACTTGGTGATCGAGGCGACGATCGCCGACACGAAGGCTCCGGCGAGCAACTGACCCTCGATGGCCACATTCACGACGCCGACCCGCTCGGAGATCACCCCACCGAGAGCTCCGAAGATGAGCGGCACACTGAGCGCGAGGGAGCCTGCGAGAAGCCCGGTGATCGGCAGGGTGTGTCCGGTAGTCGCCCAGACAAGGAATCCGACGAGCATCACGAAGGCGAAGATCGCGATGTACCAGAGCGGAGTCGTGATGTTCCGCCGCAGGCGAACCGCGCTGAAGACCGCCATCAGCACCGCGATGACAGCGGCGACGATTCCCGTTGCCCGCGCGGGAATCGGCAGCAGTGGCAGCTGCACCGGGTCGGCTCCCCCCGCGGTGAAACTGAACGTCGAGGTGCCACCGCGCCCAAGGATCACGAACAGGATCACGGCGAGAGCGGCGAAAATCCCGAGCGCGATCGGTGTCTTCCAACTCTTCGTGAGCGCGATGATCGCACGGGCGTCGATGTGGTGGTCGTGGCCTTCGACCGGCGGGGTGGCTGCCCCGGGAATTCCGATGGCGGTCATTTCGCGATCGCCTCTGTCGAAATGAGATCGGACGATGAATCCGGATCCGACGGCGTGATGACATCGGCCCGGGATGCCCGTGGGGGCTTCTTGCTTGCCCGTGGCGATCCCGGCGTCGGCAGCCGGAAGATCGCCCGCACGAGCGGCGGAGCGGCGATGAACAGCACGACGATCGACTGGATGACGGTCACGATGTCGATGTCGATGCCCTGCGCGGCCTGCATCGTGTACCCGCCGGACTGGAAGATGCCGAAGAGGATGCCGGCACCGAAGACCCCAAAGGGTCGGGACCGCCCGAGTAGCGCCACCGTGATCGCGTTGAATCCGATTCCCGCGTCGAAGGCGTTGGTGAATCCGGTCGTCGTCTGTCCGAGCACCTGATAGACGCCGGCGAATCCGACGAGGGCACCGGAGATGGCCATCACGTAGATGTACATGCGCTTCACATTGATGCCGGCGACGTTCGCCGCCTTCGGGTTGAGGCCGACGGCGCGGAACTTGAACCCGAGGCTCGATCGCCCGAGGATCCACCAGGTGATGACAGTCGCGACGATCACGAGGATGAATCCGAGGTTGAGCGCGTACTGCGGGCCGAAGAGTGGCGGGAAGATCGCGGTGGGCAGTTCCGCCGGTGTTTTCGGATCGCTCGATCCCGCCTTCTGCAGCACCGGCGTGTGAAGCAGGTAGTCGATGAGATAGAAGGCGATGTAGTTGAGCATGATCGTGACGATCACCTCGTTCGCGCCGGTGCGCGCCTTGAGCACCCCGACGATGCCCCCCCACACCGCTCCTCCGACGAGAGCGGCGAGCACGGCGACGACGATGTGGATGCCGGGGGGAAGCGGGAGCGCGAACCCGACGAGTCCGCCGAAGGCTCCCCCGATCAGCATCTGGCCCTGTCCGCCGATGTTGAACATGCCGGCGCGGAAGCCGAGCGCGATGCCGAGTCCTGCCGCGATCAGCGGTGTCGCGAATCCGATGCTGTTGAGCAGCGGCGCGATACCGCCGGCGAAGGTCGGGTCGAGGTAGTTCCAGACGCCGCCCTGGACGAGGGCGAGATAGCCGCCGGAGACGGCTGCCCAGATCGCGGCAAGCATATCGGTCGGCCGCGCCATGAAGTATCCGGCGGCGGTCTGCACTTTCTGATCGGTGAGCGCGATGAGCACGGCGCCGACGACGAGCGCGACCACCACGGCGAGCACCGACAGCACCGCGCTGCCGCCGAGGATGCTCGGGAGCACGGTAGCGAATCGCGATGGCGGCTGCTCCGGCGTCGACACCCGCTGCTCGGGCGGGATCTGGTCGCTCATGCCGCGAGCTCCGTTCCGGCTGGCAATTCGCCAGCCATCATGAGTCCGAGCACATCTCGAGGCGTCGACCCGGGCACGATTCCGACGATCGAGCCGCGGTACATGACCGCGATCCGATCCGCGAGCGCGACGACCTCGTCGAGCTCGGTCGAAATGACGATGACCGGGATTCCGGAGTCGCGGGTGGCGATGATGCGTTCGTGGACGAACTCGATCGAGCCGACATCCAGTCCGCGGGTCGGCTGGGCTGCGACGAAGAGGGTGAGGTCACGGCTGAGCTCTCGCGCGAGCACGACCTTCTGCTGGTTTCCGCCCGACAGATTGTCGACGTGGGTGTCTATTCCCTGAGTGCGCACGTCGAACTCCCTGACCTTGTCGGCGGCGAACCCCCGGAGGAAAGTCAACTGCAGGGTGCCCCATTTGACGAAAGGTCCGTGCTCGGAGCGATCGAGCATGAGGTTCTCGGAGATGGTGAACTCGCCGATGAGTCCGTCTTCCTGGCGGTCCTCCGGAATGAAACCGGCCCCGGCATCGAGCACCTGTCGGATCGAGAGACCGCGAAGGCTGTTGCCGTTGAGCGTGATCTCCCCGGTCACTTTCGGTTGCAGTCCGAGCAGCGCCTCGGTGAGTTCGGTCTGGCCGTTTCCCTGCACGCCGGCAACGGCCAGGACCTCGCCGGCCCTCACGTCGAAACTCACGTTGTCGACGACGACCTGGCCGCGGGCATCCACCACACTGAGCCCCGTGACCGACAGCGCGGCGCCGCCGATGTGCGACGGGGGCTTCGTCACCGTCAGTTCGATCGCGCGGCCGACCATGAGCGATGCCATCTCGCTGTTGGTCGCGGTCGGGGCGGTCTCGCCGACCACTTTTCCGAGGCGGATGACCGTGATGCGGTCGGCGACCTCCCTCACCTCCCTCAGCTTGTGGGTGATGAAGACGATGGCGGTGCCGTCTTTCCGCAGGTTTCTCATGATCGCCATGAGTTCATCGGTCTCCTGCGGGGTGAGAACGGCCGTCGGTTCGTCGAAGACGAGCACCTTGGCGTTGCGCGAGAGTGCCTTGATGATCTCGACCCGTTGCTGCACTCCCACCGGGAGGTCTTCGACGAGGGCGTCGGGGTCGAGATGGAAACCGAACCGGCTCGAGATCTCGCGTACCGTCTCGCGGGCAGCCGCGAGGTCGAGGCGCCCGCCGAACTTCGTCTGCTCATGGCCGAGCATCACGTTCTCGGCCACCGTGAAGACCGGAATCAGCATGAAATGCTGATGCACCATGCCGATGCCCGCCCGCATCGCGTCCCCGGGCCCGGCGAAGTGCTGCACGACATCGTTGAGCAGGATCTCCCCCTCGTCGGCCTGGTAGAGGCCGTAGAGCACATTCATCAGGGTCGACTTGCCCGCGCCGTTCTCACCGAGCAGGCAGTGGATCTCGCCCGGCTCGACCGTGAGGTCGATGTGGTCGTTGGCGGTGAGGGAGCCGAAACGTTTGGTGATCCCGCGAAGTTCGAGCTTCATGGTTCCTAACCTAATTAACGTCGAGCGGCTGAGCACCGACACCGGGACGCGCTGGCTACCGCTCCAGAATAGGGCGGTGCCGCGCGTCCCGGCACGTGTGCTCAGCCGGTAGTGTGCGCTGCTACTTGTTGAAGGACGACGGCGACGTGACCTTGATCGATCCGTCGATGATCCCGGCCTTGATGGTGGCGATCTCGCCGGCGAGGCTCGAGGAGACCTTCGAGGTGTAATCGTGGAACGGCGCGACGCCGACCCCATCATTCTTCAGGTTGCCAACGTAGACGCTGTTGTCGAACGTTCCGCCCTTTGCCGAGGACTTGACGACGTCGGAGACCGACGGCTTCAGGTTCTTGAGGATGGAGGTCAGGATCAGGCCCTTGTAGGTCGGATCGGTGTTGTACACATCAGCGTCGACGCCCTCGAGGACTGCGCTTCCGCCAGATGCCTTGATTGCGGCGGCGGCACCCTGGTAGAGGCTTCCGGCGACCGGCACGATGACATCGGCCTTCTGGTCGAGGAAGTTCTTCGCGATGGTGTTGGAGAGGGTCTGGTCGGTGAATCCGCCGACGAAGGTTCCGTTCTGAGACGCGACATCCCAGCCGAGCACCTGAACAGTCTTGCCCTTCTGCTTGTTGTAGTACGCGACGCCATCGGCGAAACCGTCCATATAAATGGTGACCGACGGGTACTTCGCGCCGCCGTAGGTCGCGACGATGCCGGTCTTCGAATAGCTGGCCGCGATATAGCCACCGAGGAATGCTGCTTCATCGGTTTCGTAGACGACCGACTTGACGTTCTTCTCGGTGAGCGAGTTGTCGTCGATCATCGCGAAGTCCGTGTTCGGGTTGGCGTCAGCCGCCGTCTTGACCGCGGCGACGAGGTTGAACCCCGCAGCGACGATCAGATTGCACTTCTGGGCGACGAGGCTCGTGATGTTGGCGGCGTAGTCGTTCTCCGTCTTCGACTGCACCTTCTTGTAGTTGCTCGGCGACGCGCTGGTGATGCCGGAGAGTGCGAGCTGGTTGAATGAATGGTCGTTGAAACCGCTGACATCGGAAACGATGCACGGCAGGTATTTCGACGTTGCCGCAGAGCTGGACGACGACGCCGGTGCAGATGCACAGCCGGCAAGTAACGCGACGCTGACAATCGCGATACCGCTGAGTACGGCTGTGCGAGAAGTGATCCTCAAGGTGGCCTCCATTGTGCTGCCCGGCAGGGTTACCGGGCCGTAGTGCTGCTTTAGGTTACAGAATGCCGGGTTCCCTCAGGACCATGGGACGGGCGCCGCCCCGAATGGTTACACAGTCGCGACGGTCGCGAAATGTTGTAGAAATAATTCAGGCCGCCTCGGCGGTCACCGAAGGGTCAGAGCACGTCGTTGCGACCCGAGAGCTTCAGGGCGTCGACGACGGCCTTCACCCGCTGGGCGTTGGCGCTGGTGGTCACGAGCAGCGCGTCGGGGGTGTCGACGACCACGATGTCGGTCACCCCGATCAGCGAGATGAGGCGCCCGGACTGGCTGATCACCAGGCCGCTCGACGTATCGGCGAGCACTCGGGCGTTCTCTCCGATGATCGCGAGATCCGACTTCCGTCCGCCGGAATGGAGCTTGGCGATAGCGGCGAAGTCGCCGACGTCATCCCAGTCGAAATCCCCCGGGATCACAGCGAGCCGACCCGCTTTCGCCGCCGGCTCGGCGACTGTGTAGTCGATCGCGATCTTCTCGAGCCCCGGCCAGACCTTGTCGACGACGGCTCCGCGCCGCGGGGTGTCCCAGGCCTCGGCGAGTTCGGTCAGACCGGCGAGCAACTCGGGCTTCGTTTCGCCGAGTTGCGCGAGTAACACGTCGGCGCGGGAGATGAACATCCCGCCGTTCCACAGATAGTCGTCGTCGGCGAGGTATGCGCGGGCTGTCTCGAGATCCGGCTTCTCGACGAATGACACTGCGGCGACGGCATTCGGGGCGGACGGAATGGCGAGTTTCGTACCACAACGGATGTAGCCGAAGCCGATCGCCGCCTCGGTCGGGGTGATTCCGATGGTCGCGATGTAGCCGGCGTCGGCTGCCGCCACCGCCTCGGCGACGGCGCGCTTGAACCCGCGCTGGTCGTTGATGACGTGATCGGCCGCGAACGACCCGATGATGACATCCGGCTCCCGCCTCATCAGGATCGCGGCGGCGAGACCGATGGCAGCCGACGAGTCCTTGGGCTCGCTCTCGAGCACGACATTCGCGTCGGTGAGTTCGGGAAGCTGGGCCTCCACGGCCGCACGGTGCGCGCGGCCGGTGACGACCATGATCCGATCGGGGCCGGAGAGGGGCACGAGCCTGTCCCAGGTCGCCCTGAGCAGGGTGCTGCCCGACCCGGTCAGGTCGTGGAGGAATTTGGGGGCATCCGCCCGCGACAGTGGCCAGAGGCGTGAACCGATTCCCCCGGCGGGGATCACACTGTAGAAACGGTCGAGTACCTGCTGGTGCGAGGGCATGCGCCCACCATACCGAGGAGCTCCTGCGCGCAACCTCGTGTTCACGAGGTATCGGCCCTTACGTTCATGGGGACTCCATCCCGCGCTCCTAGTGTTATCGCATGCGTATCGCCATCGTCAGCGAAAGCTTCCTCCCCACCCTCAATGGAGTGACGACGAGTGTTCGTCACGTGCTCGACCATCTCGCAGACGCCGGGCACGAGGCGATCGTGATCGTCCCTTCGGCCGGTGCCCCATCGCACTACGCCGGGTTCCGCGTCGTCGAGGTGCCTGCTTTCTCCTACCGCCAGTTTCCGGTCGGGCTTCCGAGCGCGCTCGTGCACCAGACCCTCGCCGATTTCTCGCCCGATCTTCTGCACGCCGCCTCACCGTTCCTTCTCGGCGGGCACGCGATGGCCGCCGCCGCGAAGCTCGGCATCCCGAGCGTGGCGATCTTCCAGACGGATGTCGCCGGCTACGCCCGTCGCAACCGGCTGGGGGCCGCGACGGGGCTGGCCTGGCATCTCGTTCGGCGGGTGCACGAGAACGCCGACCTCACCCTCGCGCCCTCGACGGCCTCGATGTCGGATCTCGCCGAGGCCGGGATCACCCGGGTCGAGCGCTGGGGACGCGGCGTCGACCTCGACGGTTACCACCCCCGCGTTCGGCTCTCGCCGGAGGTCGGGGAGTTGCGCTCGCGGATCGCGCCGAACGGCGAGGTGATCGTCGGCTACGTCGGACGGGTCGCCCCCGAAAAGCAGCTCGAGCGACTCGCTGCCCTCCGCGGGCTCGCCGGCGTGCGCTTCGTGATCGTCGGTGACGGGCCATCCGGTCCGCGGGTGAAGCGCGCTCTGCACGGAATGCCGGTGACCTGGCTCGGGTCTCTGTCGGGGCGCGAACTGGCCGCGGCCTACGCGAGCTTCGACATCTTCGTTACGCCCGGAACGGAGGAGACCTTCGGGCAGACGATCCAGGAGGCGCACTCGAGCGGGCTCCCGGTCGTGGCGCCGAGGGCCGGCGGCCCGATCGATCTCGTGCAGTCGGGAGTCGACGGTTTTCTCTACGAACCGGGCGACGATCTCGACCTGCGAAACGCCGTCCGCCGGATAGTGGATGACGCGAACCTCCGCCGCCGCTTCGGCGAGGCCGGGCGGCGAGCGGTACTCGGCCGCAGCTGGGCATCCGTCTGCGGCGAGCTCGTGCATCACTACGAGTTCGTCGTGGCGCGACACTCGTGGTCCGACCCCGCGAAAGATCGCCGAAATATGCGGAAAGTATCTCGATCCCGAGCTCTCTAAGGTCCGCATTGGCAGCCCACGTTCAGCCATCGGAATACACTGGAACTAGTTCGAAGATCGAACTAGTCGCTGCCCGCGATCAGCCAGACGAGTGCGGGCTGAATGAGGCCAAGGAGGGTTGCGCGTGTCAGAGAAGTCGGCGGGGGCCCTGGCTGCACCGCAGCCAGAGAAGAATTATCCGTCACCCAAGATCTCTGTTCCGCGGGTTCCGCGCGGCACCCTCTATCGCGGGCGCGAGGGCATGTGGTCGTGGGTGTTGCACCGCATCACCGGAGTCGCCATCTTCTTCTTCCTGCTCGTGCACATTCTCGACACCTCGCTGGTGAGGGTGAGCCCGCAGGCATATAACGCGGTCATCGACCAGTACAAGACCCCGATCATGGGGATCGGTGAGGCCGCCCTTGTCGCTGCGATCGGGTTCCATGCGCTCAACGGACTCCGCATTATCCTGATCGACTTCTGGAGCGTCGGACCGAAGCGCCAGAAGATGATGTTCTACATCGTCCTCGTGCTCTGGGTCGTGCTCATGGCCGGATTTCTTCCGCGCCAGATCATCACCATCGTTGCGGAGTTCTGATGTCGGTAACGATTGAGTCCCCCCGAGCGCCGCAGGCCGTGAGGAAGCAGCGCCGCTTCAACTTCGAGAAGTGGGGCTGGATCTACATGCGGGCGAGCGGCATCGTGCTCGTCGTGCTGATCTTCGGCCACCTCTTCGTCAACCTCGTCGCCGGCCAGGGCGTTCGCGCCATCGACTTCGGCTTCGTCGGCGGCAAATGGGCCCAGCCGTTCTGGCAGGTGTGGGACACCCTCCTACTCTGGCTGGCGCTCATCCACGGTTCCAACGGAATGCGAACCATCGTCAACGACTACGCGAGCAATCGTCTGCTCCGGGTCACCTTCAAGGCGGCGCTGGTCGCTGCCGCCGTCGTACTACTGCTCCTAGGAACCCTTGTGATCTACACCTTCAGTCCGTGCCCCGCAGGCTCACCAGCGAACCTGCTCCCCTCCTTCTGCTCGGCCAAGTAAGGGCCGGGAACAAGCATGAGTGAAGACGCAGCAGGATCGACCTCGACGGTCGACGGCATCCACTACCACCAGTTCGACATCGTCATAGTCGGAGCCGGCGGTGCCGGGATGCGCGCGGCCATCGAGGCCGGACCGCACGCCAATGTGGCGGTCGTCTCGAAGCTCTACCCGACGCGCTCGCACACCGGTGCAGCCCAGGGCGGCATGGCAGCGGCACTCGCCAACGTCGAGGAAGATAACTGGGAGTGGCACACCTACGACACCGTCAAAGGCGGCGACTACCTCGTCGACCAGGACGCGGCCGAGATCCTCGCCAAAGAGGCCATCGACGCTGTGCTCGATCTCGAGAACATGGGCCTGCCGTTCAACCGCACGCCCGAGGGCAAGATCGACCAGCGCCGATTCGGCGGTCACACCCGCGAGCACGGCAAGGCACCCGTGCGCCGGTCCTGCTACGCCGCCGACCGTACCGGCCACATGATCCTGCAGACCCTGTTCCAGAACTGCGTGAAACTCGGCATCAACTTCTTCAACGAGTTCTACGTTCTCGACATGGTGATGACCGAGGTCGATGATGGTTTTGGTCAAAAGAGTGAGAAGCCCTCCGGCGTGGTTGCCTACGAGCTCGCCACCGGTGAACTGCACGTGTTCCAGGCCAAGGCGATCATCTTCGCGACCGGCGGATTTGGCAAGATCTTCAAGACGACATCCAATGCGCACACCCTCACCGGCGATGGCGTCGGAATCGTCTGGCGCAAGGGACTGCCGCTCGAAGACATGGAGTTCTTCCAGTTCCACCCGACCGGACTCGCCGGCCTCGGCATCCTGCTGTCGGAGGCCGCCCGCGGTGAGGGCGCGATCCTTCGCAACGCCACCGGAGAGCGCTTCATGGAGCGCTACACGCCGACCCTGAAAGATCTCGCACCCCGGGACATCGTGGCGCGGTCGATGGCGACGGAGATCCGTGAAGGCCGGGGGGCCGGCCCGAACAAGGACTATCTCTACCTCGATATCACCCACCTCGAGCCGGCGGTGATCGATGAGAAGCTGCCGGACATCACCGAGTTCGCCCGCACCTACCTCGGCGTCGAGCCCTACACCGAGCCCGTTCCCGTGCTGCCGACCGCGCACTACGCGATGGGCGGCATCCCGACGACCAACAACGCCGAGGTGCTGCGCTCCAACACGGATGTCGTGCCCGGCCTCTATGCCGCCGGCGAGTGCGCTTGCGTGAGCGTGCACGGCTCCAACCGGCTCGGCACCAACTCGCTCCTGGACATCAACGTCTTCGGCAAGCGCGCCGGGAAGAACTCGGTCGAGTACGTGAAGACAGCCGAATGGGTGCCGCTTCCGGAGAACCCCGCAGCGAACGTGCAGAAGATCCTCGCGATGGTGAAGAGCGGCGACGGTTCGGAGCGCATCGCGGTCATCCGCAAAGAGCTGCAGGACTCGATGGACCGCAACGCGCAGATCTTCCGCACCGACGAGAGCCTGCAGGAGGTCACGGAGCTCATCGAGACGCTGCGGGCGCGATACAAGAACGTGCGAGTGCAGGACAAGGGCAAGCGCTTCAACACCGACCTGCTCGAGGCCGTCGAACTCGGATTCCTGCTCGACCTCGCCGAAGTGCTCGTCTACTCCGCTCGTGCCCGCCGGGAGAGCCGTGGCGGACACATGCGCGAGGACTACCCCGATCGTGATGACAAGGAATTCCTCGTCCACACGATGGCCTACCTGGTGGGCGACCCGGAATCGGCAGACGCCGGGGAACACATCCGTCTCGACTGGAAACCGGTCGTCATCACGAATTATCCGCCGATGGAAAGAAAGTACTGACGAAAAGATGAGCACAGCCGTCCTCGAAAACAAGCCGATCATTCCGGAAGAGATTCCGACCTTCACGGCGACCCTGATCATCCGCCGCTTCGATCCGGAGGTGGACGACGAGCCGCGCTGGCAAGACTTCGACGTCGTGATGAGCGGCACCGATCGCGTGCTCGACGCCCTCCACAAGATCAAGTGGGAACAGGACCAGACACTCACCTTCCGTCGCTCCTGCGCGCACGGCGTCTGCGGTTCGGATGCCATGCGCATTAACGGTCGTAACCGGCTCGCCTGCAAGACGCTGCTGAAAGACCTCGACCTCTCGAAGCCGATCTACGTTGAGGCGATCAAAGGTCTTCCGCTCGAAAAAGACCTCATCGTCAACATGGACCCCTTCTTCGAGAGCTTCAAAGCGGTGCAGCCGTTTCTGATGGCGTCGTCGAAGCCGGAGAAGGAGCGTCTTCAGTCGCCGGTCGAGCGAGCCCGATTCGACGACACGACCAAGTGCATCCTCTGCGCGGCATGCACCTCCAGTTGTCCGGTCTTCTGGACGGACGGCCAGTACTTCGGGCCGGCCGCGATCGTCAACGCGCACCGTTTCATCTTCGACTCCCGGGACGAGGGCGCCTCGGTCAGGCTCGACATCCTCAACGACAAGGAGGGCGTCTGGCGCTGCCGAACGACCTTCAACTGCACCGATGCCTGCCCCCGCGGTATCCAGGTGACCCAGGCAATCGCCGAGGTGAAAGCGGCCATTCTCCGAGGACGCCCCTAAGCCCCAGCTCGAAAAGAATGCCGGTGACCCCCGAAGGGCCGCCGGCATTCCTTTCTCGCTGGTCCGGCAGTGTTCCATCGCTCTGGCGGTAGGAGTACACACCGGGTCCCGATCCCCCGATCTGAAACTTTCCCTGCCCTCTGTACCTGTAGGAAAGCCTTCTTACCTGGAGAGAGCACAGACCGGATCAGCTATGACGCTGATCGGCAAAGATTTTTCGGGCGGGCTGCGATTTCATCGCGGTCGGCCCGCTCGCATCGGGTTACTCGCCACTGCGGTGCCCCAGACTGGCCGCAGCAGCCCTCCGCATCTCGTGCCCCGCGCGCGCCGCTCGGTTCATAACTCATGCTGTTTGCCGATTGCTCCCGTCGGCATCCCCGCATTCCCGGGGTTTACCCGCGCTGCCAGGCCGACCAGCATGAGTTATGAACCCGGGGAGGCGGCTGGGCGAGGCGACTGGGCGACGGGGCTGGCGACGGGCGGGGCGAGCGGAAGGCGGCGGAGGCCGGTTAGGCGGGCCAGCCGGGGGTCGGCGAGTGCGGGTCACCGCGACCGATGACGCCGTGCCAGGAGAGCGGATGCCCGCCGTCCCGAGCGACAATGTGGCTGGGGCCCTCGCCGGTGAAGGTGAACCCAGCCTTCCGGGCGACACTCATCGACGCGAGGTTGCCGAAGAAGCACTCCCAGCCGATCGCCGCGACCGACTGCGTGGCAAAGATCCAGTCGGTGACCGCATTCACAGCCTCGGTCATCAGGCCCGACCCGCGATGGGGTGCGCCGAGCCAGTATCCGATGTCGCCGAGCCGCGGGCGCCAGCCGATGACGCCCATCAGCGGACCTGCCGTCGACGCGCGCAGCGCCCAGGTCAGCTCGTATCCGGTCACCCAGCCCTCCGGGACGACCTTCGACAGAAAGTAAGCGGCGTCCGAGGTGCGATACGGCCAGGGGGTCGCCATGAAGGCTTCGAACAGCGGATCTGTGCAGTAGTTGGAGACCAGCGGGGCATCCGACAGCAGGGGTGTGTCAAGCACCATCCGGGCGGTATCGAGGGTGACGGGATCCACGATCAGCGTCTCGGAAGCAACCCGACGCGGTCGTACACCCTGGCGAGGGTGACATCCGCGATGGCTGCGGCCCTGTCGGAGTTCCGGGCGAGGATTCGATCGAGTTCGGCAGGGTCATCCAGCAGCTCGAGCGCCCGCGCCCGGATCGGACCGAACGTCTCGACGACGACCTCGGAGAGGCCTTTCTTGAAGTCGCCGTAGCCGTGACCGTCGTACTCATGCTCGATCGATTCGATGGTGCGCTCGCTCAGCGTCGCGTAGATCGTCAACAGGTTCGAGATGCCGGGCTTATCGGCGACGTCGTAGCGCACCTCGCGTCCGCTGTCGGTTGCCGCCGACTTGATCTTCTTCGCGGTGAGGGAGGGCTCGTCGAGAATCCAGACGACGCCGGCCACCGACGACGCCGACTTGCTCATCTTGTTCGTCGGCTCCTGCAGGTCGTAGATCTTGGCCGTTTCCCTCTGGATCTGAGCCTCCGGAATCACGAAGGTGTCGCCGAACCGCGAATTGAAGCGCGCGGCGAGATCGCGGGTCAGTTCGACGTGCTGGCGCTGGTCTTCCCCGACAGGCACGATCACGGTGTCGTAGAGCAGGATGTCGGCGGCCATCAGGGTCGGGTAGGCGAAGAGGCCGAGCGACGCGGCATCCGAGCCCTGCTTCGTCGCTTTATCTTTGAACTGCGTCATGCGACTGGCCTCGCCGAACCCGGTGATGGTGTTGAGCACCCAGGCGAGCTGCGGATGCGCAGCGACATGAGACTGAACGAACAGTGTCGAGACTTCCGGGTCGATTCCCGCGGCGATGTACTGCGCGGCCGTTCGCCTCGTCGCCTCGCGGAGCTTCTCGGGCTCCTGCGCGACGGTGATGGCATGCAGGTCGACAACGCAGAAGATGGCATCGTGAGACTGCTGCATCTCCTTCCACTGCAGGAGGGCACCGATGTAATTGCCGATCTGAAGAGAGTCGGCCGAGGGCTGCATGCCCGAGAAAAGGCGGGGTTTGGAGCTCATTGTGCGTCTTTCACGAAGAAGGAAAGGGTTCAGGGAAGGAGATAGTCCACGACGACGGGAGCGTGGTCCGACCATCGTTCCTCGTACGAGGCGGCCCGGTCGACCGTGTACCTCTGCACGGTCGCGGCGAGGGCAGGGGTCGCGACGTGATAATCGAGCCGCCAGCCGACATCATTGACGAAGGACTGTCCGCGCGCTGACCACCAGGTGTAGGGACCTTCGACTTCGCCGGCGTACTGGCGGCCGACATCCACCCAGCCCATTCCGCGACGGGTCTTGCCGTCGACGCACGCGACGTTCTTGCCGACCGGGCTGAAGAATTTGTCGAAGTATGCCCGCTCCTTCGGAAGGAAGCCCGCCTGGGTGCGATTGCCCCGCCAGTTCTTGATGTCGAGCTCACGGTGACCGACGTTGAGATCGCCGACCACCACGGCGAGCGGCGAGTGGATCGCGACCTCGGGAAGTCGCTTCGTCATGGCGTCGAGGAATTTGTATTTCTCGACCATCTTCTTGGGGTCTTCGACGTTGCCGGAGTGCACGTATGTGCTAACGACGGTGACAATCGAGTCGCCGACGCTGTAGTCGGCTTCGAGCCAGCGGCCGGCGCTGTCGAATTTCTCCTCGCCAAGGTCGACTCGATGGATCTCGGCGGCACCCCGACTGGCCAGGGCGACACCGGCACGCCCCTTCGCCGACGCCTCGTCGTGCAGGATGTTCCACTCCGGTCCGAGAAGTCCCTCGAGGTCTTCCGTCGAGGCTCGCACCTCCTGGAGGGCGAGGATATCGACGCCGCGGCTCTCCACCCACTCCCCCATCCCGTGCCGGTAGGCGGCTCGCACGCCGTTCACGTTGACGGTGGCTAGGCGGAGGGGAGTAGTCATGGTTGCGAGTTTATCCGGGGGGACTGACGGCCCTCGTGCGCGGGCGGGAGTGCTCGGGTGGCACGTGGGCACTCTTCGCCGTGGCCGGAATCCGAAGCGAGATGCCACGATCTTTCAGTCCGACGGCAATCCACGCGGCCGAGAGCAGGATGACCTGGCAGATGAGGCCGAACCAGATGAGCAGCCCGAGGATGACCGCGAACGAGGCGAGCAGCGGGTTCTTGCTCGCGCCGCCGACGATGGTGGCTCCGAGGGCTTTGAGAATCCCCAGGCCGATGCCGCCGATGAGGGCCCCTCCGAGGAGTCGTCGGACCGGGATGGAGGTCGCGATCAGCACCCGGAACAGCGCGGCGAGCGTGGCGGTATCGATCGCCAGCACGAGGAGCAGGCCGACGATGCGGGCCACAATGACGGCGAAGGCCGACCGGTGGTCGATCCCGACGACATCGAAGAAGAAGGCGAGCGCACTTGTCGAGAAAACCGACAGCGCTGCGGAGGCGAGAGTGACAGCTCCAAAAGCGATCACGAGGCCGAGATCCTTCAGCTTCAGAAGAAGGAAGAAGGTCGTGTCGCCCGGCAATTCGAACAGGGTGCGAACCGCCGCGCGGGCGGAGGCGAACCAATTCAGGGCGGTCACCAGCACGAGCACGAAGGCGACGATGCTGCTCCAGGTCAGCACCCGCGAGGCGAAGAGGACGCCGAGGTCGATCGCACCCCCGCCGCCGGACGTCTTGATGAGGCCCGGTACCGACGTCGAAAGCGTCGACACCACAGCATCCTTGAACTGCGGATCCTCCTGGATGACGAGGCCGAGAACCGCAAACCCAACGTACAGTCCGGCGAAGACGCTGTAGAGAGCGGTGAGGCTGAGCCCACTCGCGAGGATGCCACCGTTCTTCTCACCATAGAAGAAGAAGACCCGCACGGGCCGCAGCTTCAGCACCCGGGTGATGAGCGCCATGATGCCGACGATGATGCCTTTCATTCCGCCTCCTCCATGGCCGATTCCGCCCCGGTAGAGTTACGCGGAGTCGACCACCCGAGGAAGAGGATATCCATGGAACTGTCGGGTGTTGGAGTCGGTCGTGGTATTGCCGTCGGTCCGATCCTCCGGATGCCGGATCCGCTCCCCGAGCCAGGTGACTCGGCACGCGAAGAC
>JAYVNU010000095.1:0-6379 GCA_043758345.1 Lacisediminihabitans sp. | reverse complement strand
AAGGTGCCGACGCTCGATGCGCCGCCCAGCCAGTGCGGTCCTGCGGTTGATCTCCACTCTGCGAGCATAGTGGAATCGAAAGTGGGTGGATGCCGCGCCCCTTCCCTCACTCTCGAATCTTGGCTCCCCAGCGTTCAGCAGCCACCGCTGCGCCGGCGAGCTTCGCCTCCGTCGCCTCCGGGGCGGTGAGAGTGCGGTCCGTAGCCCGGAAGCGCAGGGCGACGGTGATCGACTTCTCGCCATCGGCGATTCCCTCGCCGCGGTAGTCATCGACGAGGCGCACGTGCTCGAGCAGCGGCCCGGCCCCATCCACGATCGCGGCGAGCACCGCGGATGCCGGAACCCCGGCACTCACGACGAGCGAAAGGTCTTGCGTTGCCACAGGGTAGGCGACGATCAGTGTCGGCACGACCTCCGGGCGACCAAGCTCGATGAGGAGGTCGAGCTCGAGCTCGAGCACCGCGACGACGCGCGGCAGATCGAGCTCGTCGGCGAGCGCGGGAAGAAGTTCGGCGGCGAAGCCGACCGAGTGATCGCCGACGAAAAGTTCTGCCGTGCGTCCCGGGTGGAAGGAGCGATGTGAGCCCTGACGGACATCGATCTGCGCGTCGACTGCCGCAGCGACCTGGCGCGCAGCGTCGAGGGCGTCCGCGAGACCGAAGGGGACGACTGGGGCCCCCGGTTGCTTCTCGGACACATTTCCGACCAACACAACCGAGACGTAGAGCGGTTGCGGCGGAATGCTCTCGAGCAGCTCGGCGAGCTCCCCGGTTCCGGGGCGCACGACGCCCGACGGCAGAGGCCCGCTCCCGTACGTACGGCCCGCCTCGGGGCGGATCACCGACCCGATCTCGTAGATGCCGAAATCGGTCAGCCCACGCGAGCGATTGCGGTGCGCGATCTCGAGGAGTCCGGGGATCAGCGACGTGCGGAGGAACGGCGCTGAGGCGTCGAGTGGATTCGCCAGACGGATGGCAGCGGCCCCGGGCGCTGCGCCGAAACGTTCGTTGGCGACCGCGGGGATAAACGGCGACGAGAGAACCTCCACGAGCCCATTCGACGCGAGAACCTGCGCCGTCGAGCGACGCAGTCTCTGGGAGCGGGTCAACCCACGACCGGGAGGAGCAACCGGCAGAACGGCCGGGATACGGTCGTAGCCGACGATGCGAGCCACCTCCTCGACGAGGCTGGCCTTGTCGGTGAGGTCGGGGCGCCAGCTCGGCGGGGTGACGAGGAGTGCACCCTCCGCAGGCTCGAGGATGCCACCGAGGGACGTCAGGGACGCCACGATCTCCTGCGGCGAATAGTCGGCCCCGGTCAGGGAGCCGACGTAGCCATCGGGCAGCGCAATCGGCTGCGGCGCGTCCACCCGCGAGTAATACTCGCCGGCCGGCTCGGCCGAACCCCTGGCGAGGTGCTCGAGCAGCTCGACGACCCGGGCTGCCGCAGCCGGGGCGACGGCCGGGTCGACCCCACGCTCGAAGCGTCGGGATGCCTCGCTCGGAAGCTTGTGTCGACGGGCGCTCCGCGCGATCGAAACCGGATCGAAGTTCGCGGCCTCCACGAGCACGCTCGTGGTCGATGCAGTGATCTCGGTCGTCGCGCCTCCCATCACCCCGGCGAGACCGATCGGGCCGGAGTCATCCGCGATGAGGAGGTCCTGCGGATCGAGAGTGCGCACCTGGCCGTCGAGCGTGGTGAGCTGCTCGCCCGATGTCGCCCGTCTCACGACAATCCCGCCGCTGAGAGCGTCGAGGTCGTAGCCGTGGAGTGGCTGCCCGATTTCGAGCATGACGTAGTTCGTGATGTCGACGACGAGGGAGATCGATCGGATGCCGGCGAGTACGAGCCTCGCGATCATCCATGCGGGCGTGGGGAGGGTCGGGTCGACGCCGCGCACGATTCGGGTGACGAAGACGGTCGCGCCGGGACGACCGCGCAGGGGGGCACGATCATCGATGGTGATGGGCACGGCGGTTGTGTGGGTCTCGACAGGCTCGACCACCGAAGCGGGGTCGCGGAATCTCGCACCCGTGGCGTGCGAATACTCGCGGGCCACCCCGCGAATCGACCAGGCGTACCCGCGATCGGGCGTGACGTTGATCTCGACGGCCCAGTCATCCACTCCGAGGAGTGCCGCGGCATCCGTTCCGACCTCCGGGTCGAGGCCCAGTGAGGCCAGGCGCAAGATGCCGTCGTGCTCGTCGCCAAGGCCGAGCTCACGCGCCGAGGCGATCATGCCGTCCGAGACGTGGCCGTAGGTCTTGCGCGCGGCGATCGGGAACGGTCCGGGAAGCACGGCCCCGGGAAGCGAGACCACGACTTTGTCTCCGACCACGAAGTTGTGCGCGCCGCAGACGATGCCCCGGGGCTCGGCCTCTCCGACATCCACCGAGCACCAGTTGATTGTCTTGCCGTTCGTCTGCGGCTCTGGGGTGAATGCGAGCACCTGGCCGACGACGACTGGGCCCGTGACACCGAAGGTGTGCACGTCTTCCTCTTCGAAACCGACGCTGACAAGCGCAGCGTGAATATCGGCAGGAGTCGCCTCGAGCGGAACGTCGACGAACTCGCGCAGCCAACTGATCGGAACGCGCATCAGACCACCATCCCGAACTGCTGCGAGAAGCGGATGTCGCCCTCGATCATGTCGCGCATGTCGTTGAGCCCGTTGCGGAACTGGAGAGTGCGTTCGATTCCGAGCCCGAATGCGAAACCCTGGTACTCGTCGGGATCGATGCCGGCCGCGCGGAGCACATTCCTGTTGACCATTCCGCATCCGCCCCATTCCACCCAGCGGGCGCCGCCCTTCGCATTCGGCTGCCAGACGTCCATCTCGGCGCTCGGCTCTGTGAAGGGGAAATAGTTGGGGCGGAGGCGGATCTTCGCCTCCGCCCCGAACATGATGCGTGCGAGATGCTCAAGGGTTCCGCGAAGATTCGCCATCGTGAGTCCCCTGTCGATCGCGATGCCCTCCACCTGATGGAAGACCGGTGTGTGCGTCGCATCGAGCTCGTCGGTGCGGAAGACCTTGCCCGGAGAGATCACGTACAACGGAAGTTCGCGGGTGAGCAGCGAACGGATCTGCACCGGGCTCGTCTGCGTGCGCAGCACGAGATGCGAGTCGATCGGATCGACGAAGAAGGTATCTTGCATCGCACGCGCGGGGTGATCCTCGTCAAAGTTCAGCGCATCGAAGTTGAACCACTCGTTCTCGAGCTCCGGGCCCTCCGCGATCTCCCATCCCATCCCGATGAAGATGTCGCCGATAGCCTCTTGCAGCAGGGTGAGCGGATGACGCGCTCCGGTCACACGACGGGAAGGAAGGGCCGTGACATCCACCGCCTCCTCCGCGAGGCGACGGCTGTCTTCCTCGGCGAACAGCTCGGCCTCACGCGCCGCGAAGGCCTCGTTCGCCCGGGCGCGGGCCTGACCGACCAGCTTGCCGGCGGCCGCCTTCCGGTCTGGGGCGACCTCCCGCATTGACGCGTTCAACAGGGCGAGGGCGGATGCTTCCCCAAGCTGCGCGGACTTGACGGCCTTGAGCGCGACGAGGTCGGGAGCGGCCGCGATGGCCTCGAGCGCCGAGTCGACCGCGGCGGAGACGACGGCTTCGGTGATGGGTTCTGACACAAGCAACGAGCTTAATGCGTGTGGGTCAGGAGCGTTGTGCGAAGGCGCTCTCGTAAAGGCAGACGGATGCGGCGGTCGCCAGGTTCATCGACTCCGCATGACCGTAGATCGGAACGGTGATCGCGCGATCGGCGAGGGCGTAGTGCTCGTCGGAAAGGCCACGGGCCTCGTTCCCGAAGAGCCAGGCCGTCGGGCCGTCGAGCACACCGGACTTTCTCGCGGCCAGCAGGTCTTCGCCCTTGATGTCAGCGGCGATCACCGTCAGTCCGCTCTCGCGAGCCTTCTCGAGAACGCTTTCGAGCTCCACGCCGACGGCGACCGGCAGATGGAAGATCGAGCCGGTCGACGCACGGACGACCTTCGGGTTGTAGAGGTCGACGCTTCGACCGGTGAGGATGACGCCGTCGGCTCCGGCGGCATCCGCTGCCCTGATGATCGTTCCGGCATTGCCAGGATCCCGCACCTCTTCGAGGATGGCGACCAACTTCGAGGCGCGCAGGATGTCTTTCACCGAGGTGGGAAACTGATGGCAGACGGCGACGATGCCCTGGGGAGTCACCGTGTCGGCCATAGCATCGAGCACCTGCTCCGACACGAACTCGACATCGACTCCGGCCGCGATCGCCGCATCGGCGATCCCGTTGTACCGATCGAGGGAGGTCGGCGTCGCGAAGAGCTCGACGACGAGTTCCGGACGGTAGGTAAGCGCTTCGGAAACCGCCTGCGGGCCCTCGAGCAGAAAAAGTCCCGTCGTCAGACGGGCCTCGCGCTTGGCGAGCTTGGCGACGCTGCGCACACGCGGCGAACGAGGATTATCGAGCACGCGCCAATCCTAGGCAGCGGAGAGTGAGAGATGACCGAGGCGGGCCGCGGAGGCGCGAAAACGCGGGCAAAGAGAGGGCCCGACCGCCGTAGCGACCGGGCCGCCCCTGTGCGAGAGAACTACGCGGAGACCTTCGGTGCCGAGGTGTCGGCGGGAAGAGCTGCCTTCGCCGTCGCGACGAGGGCGGCGAACGTCGCCGGCTCGGTCACGGCCAGATCGGCGAGGATGCGCCGATCGACGCCGACACCGGCCAGGTTCAGTCCCTGGATGAGGCGGTTGTAGGTGAGGCCGTTCGCGCGGGACGCAGCGTTGATGCGCTGGATCCACAGGCGGCGGAAATCACCCTTGCGGGCACGACGGTCACGGTAGGCGTAGACCAGGGAGTGGGTGACCTGCTCCTTGGCCTTGCGGTAGAGGCGCGAGCGCTGTCCGCGGTAGCCCTTGGCGCGCTCGAGGATTACCCGGCGCTTCTTGTGGGCATTGACTGCCCTCTTTACTCTTGCCATTTTTCAGTCCTTGGTTGTCAGGTCGGCGTTACTTGGAGTACTTGCCGAGAAGCTTCTTGATGGCCTTCACGTTGGCCGGGGCGATCTGCTCGTCGGTGTTGAGGCGACGCTTGCGACGACCCGACTTGACCTCCAGGTTGTGGCGCATGCCAGCCTGCTGCTTCATGATCTTTCCACTGCCGGTGACCTTGAATCGCTTCTTGGTGCCCGAGTGCGTCTTCTGCTTCGGCATTTCTCTCCTTGGTTTTCAGTACAGCTGTTATGAGCCAAGCGGCGGAACTAGTCCGACGTCACGTCTGCTGGTGCGGTCTTGGTGGTCGCGCGCGGCTTGGGTGCCGCCGACGGCTTCGGCGTGGATGTCGCGGCCGACGGCTTCGGCACGGCGCTCGGTCGAGGGGTTGCGGTCGGCTTTGCCGCTGCTGCAGGCTTCGTCACAGCAGCAGCGGTCGCCGCAGCAGGCCCCGCGGGTGCAGGCGTCGTGACCGCGGGCGTCGTGACTGCAGGAGTTTCGGTCGCAGGCTTCGCGGTACGGGCCTTCGTCGCGGCCATGGGTGTCGCGACCGCCGTAGGCGCCGGGACGGGAACGCTTGCCACAGGAGCCGACGCGACCGGATCTTTCGCAACCGGAGCCTTCGCGACCGGAGCCAACGCGACCGGACCTTTCGCAACCGGAGCCTTCGCGGCCGGATCCTTCGCGGTCGGATCGTTCGCGACCGGATCCTTCGCTGGCGGCGCAGCGGCTGCCGCCTCGACGATCGACTCGACCGCGGGAGCCGAAACGGTCTCGGAAGACGCAACCGTGGGGGCCTTCGATACTGGAGCCGACTGGACCGGAGCGTGCACGGGGCGCTCGGTGCGCTCCCGCGTCGCCGGCTTCTTCGCGTCGTGCTCGGCTTTGACCTCGGCCTTGGTCTTCAGCGGACCGATGACCATGACCATGTTGCGACCGTCGATCATCGGAGTGGATTCGACAGTGCCGAACTCCGAGACATCCTCGGCGAAGCGCTGGAGAAGACGCACGCCCTGCTCGGGGCGTGACTGCTCACGACCGCGGAAGAGGATCATCGCCTTGACCTTGTCACCGCCCTGGAGGAAGCCCTCGGCGCGCTTACGCTTCGTCTCGTAGTCGTGCACGTCGATCTTCAGGCGGAAGCGAACCTCTTTGAGGATCGTGTTGGACTGGTTGCGCTTGGCTTCTTTCGCCTTCTGCGCGGTTTCGTACTTGAACTTGCCGAAATCCATGATCTTGGCAACGGGAGGCTTGGAATTGGGAGCAACCTCAACCAGATCCAGGTCTGCCTCCTGCGCGAGGCGGATGGCGTCTTCAATGCGCACTACACCGACCTGCTCGCCGTTGGGGCCAACAAGTCGGACCTCCGGCACGCGGATTCGGTCATTGGTACGGGGATCGCTGATG
>JAYVNU010000094.1:0-18670 GCA_043758345.1 Lacisediminihabitans sp. | reverse complement strand
TGGGCAATTTCACTTCCGTCTGGCGGTCTCGGATGCTGTCGGCCTTCACCGGCAACAGCAGCGGGCGACCCGATTGGGTCCAGCGAATCGAGCAGGGCGACGACGAGGGCTGGTTCGGCGTCGGATCCGCCTCCTGGACAGTGCACGGCGGCATGCCGACACTCGTCGCCGGCATCAGGGCTCTGTTGATGCAGACACTTCATCCCGGGGCGATGGCCGGCGTTCACGACTGGTCGCGGTATCGGGAAGATCCGCTTGGGCGACTGTCGGGCACCATCCAGTGGCTCATCTCGGTCACCTTCTCCGACCGTGCGATGGCGGAACTCGAGTCGACGAGGGTCGGCCGCTTCCACGATCGCGTGCGGGGAACGTACCTTGACGCGAACGGTGCCGAGCGTGAGTACGCGGCCGGAGACCCCGAACTGCTCTCCTGGGTGCACGTCGTCTTCACGGATGCTTTCCTCGCCAGCCATCTCGTCTGGGGCGGTCCGATCCCCGGCGGTCCGGATCGCTACGTCCGCGAATGGGCGAAAGCGGGGGAGCTTGTCGGTGTCGTCGACCCTCCGCGGTCGGAGAGTGAACTGCGAGATCAGCTCGAGGCCTTCACGATGGCGGGCATCGTCAAGAGCGACGAGCGCGTCGCCGAAGCGGTGCGCTTCATCCGCTCTCCCGGCCTTCCGACGGGAATGATGTTCTTCTACCGTGTGCTCTTCGCGGGAGCCGTCGCCTCGATCCCGGTGCGCTACCGGCGGTTGCTCGGGCTGCGTCGAGCTTGGTGGCCGGCGATCACCCTCACTCGCGGAGTTCTCGTGCTGAGTGGACTCATCCTCGGTCGCGGTTCGACGAGCGAGCAGGCCGCACGCAAACGACTCGCACGACTCGGCCTCCTCGACCAGCAGGATGTCGCCGGCGCGCACTAGTTTGAGAGCAGGATGAGCAAACAGGACGGCAGCTCGCGGCAGGTCAGTGCGACCTCCGTCGACAGCTCCAGCGCACCGATCCTCCATGTCGATCTCGACGCGTTCTTCGCCTCGGTCGAGTTGCTCGATCGCCCGGAGATCGCCCATCTGCCGGTGGTCGTCGCTGGCAAATCCCTCCGCTCGGTGGTCACCGCGGCCAACTATCCAGCCAGGAAGTTCGGCGTGCGGTCGGCCATCCCGCTGTCGCAGGCCCTGCGTCTCTGCCCGCACGCGATCGTGCTCGAACCGCATTTCGAGAAGTACCGCCGCTATTCCAGCGCCGTCATGGCGATCTTCGATGACGTCACCCCGGTCGTCGAACGCCTCGGCATCGACGAGGCATTCCTCAACGTCGCCGGAGCGCGCGGAGTGTTCGGGCCACCGGCGACCGTCGGCGAGCTGATTCGGCGACGGGTCTTCGACGAGACGGGCCTGCGCTGCTCGGTCGGGGCGGCATCCACCAAGTTCGTCGCGAAGCTCGCGTCCGGGCGGGCGAAGCCCGATGGACTGCTCGTCGTGCCGGCATCCGAGACGCTGGCGTTTCTGCATCCACTTCCCGTCGGCGCGCTGTGGGGTGTCGGGGCCGCGACGGAGGAGACGCTGACGAGACGCGGCCTGAAGACGATCGGCGACATCGCCCGAACTCCGCTCGCGACACTGCAGCGTTCCGTGGGCGATGCATCGGGGCGAAAGCTGCACGAGCTCGCGAACGGCATCGACCCGCGCTCCGTCACCGCGGGAGTCGCCGAGAAGAGCATCGGTCATGAGATGACCTTCGAGACGGATGTCACCGATGTCGAGCACCTCCGCCGCGAACTGCTTCGAGAGTCCACCGCCGTCGGGGAGCGCCTGCGCACTGGCGGCTGGGTGACGCGCACCGTGGTGCTGAAATTGCGGTATTCCGACTTCAGTACCATCACCCGATCACGCACCCTGGCCGAGCCGACGGATCTCGGGCGCCGCATCTACGAGGAGGTGCGTGCGATTCTCGACGCTGTCGGCTCGCATCCACCGGTGCGACTGATCGGAGTGCGAGCCGAGCAGCTCGCCTCCGCCATGGGCCAGCAACTCGGGCTCTGGGACGCCGACGAAGGCTGGCGCGAGGCCGAAGACACGATGGATGCCGTCAGCGCGCGTTTCGGTCGAGGGGCACTCGGCCCTGCCGCACTGCTGAAGGCGGGAAAGCTCCGCGGCGATGCCAGCAACGCGCACCGCATCGACTACTGACTGGCGCGCTGCGGAGCAATAGTCGGGCTTCCGCGGACGGTCACCTTAGGGTGCGGGCGTAGCCAATACCTGCTTCGCCGCATCGAGCGCCGCCTGTTGAAGCGCGGCGAAGATCGCCTGTTCGAGCAACTGCTGCCCCTCGACAGTGGGGTGGATGTCGTCGGCCTGCATGAGATCCGGACGCCCGTCGAGCGGTTGGCCGACATCGAGATAGCTGCCACCCACCCGCTTGACTGCCGCCGAGACCTGCGCATCGATCGTCGCCACCTCCGGCGGGGGTGTCGTGTCGCCCCAGAAGGTGTTCAGCGCAATGATCCGAGCTGTCGGGAACTGGGAGCGCAAACGGCTGAAGGACTGGATCGTGGATGCCTGGAGTGCCGCTACATCCTCTCCGATGTCGTTGCTGCTGCCCGCGATGAGCACGAGGGAAGGACTGAGGCCCGCCGCCCCCGCGATGATCTGGGGAAAGTTTTCGAGGCAGTCCACCCCCGCGACGTCAAGGAACCCAGCCCCGTTGCAAGCGTCAGAGGTGAGCGCCCATCCACTGTCATCGGCGAGGAGCGTCGGCCAGGCCTGCGACTCGCTCAAACCATAGCCCTTCATGATCGAATCGCCGACGACGAGTACTTCGGACGGAGGCGGTGCGACGGCTGGCGCGGCCACGGGTGTCGGGGTGGGTGTCGGTGTCGGTGTCGGGCTTGGCGACCGGGTGGGCTGCGGTGACCGACTCGCCGTCGGAGCCGCGCCGGGGGGTGCGGCATTCGCATGGGTGATGATTTCGGTGCCCCCGAGACCGAGCGCGGCGATTGCGATCGCCGCAATCACAAGTGGAAGAGGAATCCGGCGCGCCTTATTCTTCGATCGCCTCCCGTGTCGGGCCTTGCGATCGAGTCTCTTTCGTCTTCTGTAATGCTGTTCGATATCCGGCAGCGTAGTCCTCCCTTCCCTGACCAGTCCAAACCACCCCTATGAATCGGCTAAGGCGACGACCGGTGCCGCGGCGGCTCAGCGCGCGAGGATCGCCGCCGAGTGCGCCGGAAGCACGACCGCCGCCGCCGATGCCGCGATATCGCTCTCGGTGGCCAGCAGCACTGTGCCGCCCACCGCGAGCATCGCGGGATGAGCGGCGAAGTTCACCACGATGGATGTCGCCCCCCGGTGCATCACGAACCACTTCTCGTCGTCATCGAACTCGCAGGTGGTGTTGCCGAACCGCGGGTTGGTGAGGTCGGGGACCGTCGCACGCAGCCGCGCGAGCGAGCGGTAGAGCTCGAGAAGCCTGGCGTGATCACCCTCCGCGAGCTCTGACCAGTCGAGTTTCGAATCGGCGAAGGTGGACGGCTCCTGGGGGTCGGGTACGACATCCGGATCCCAGCCCATCTTCTCGAATTCGGCGATACGCCCGGTGGCCGTCGCCTCACCCAGCTCCTTCTCCGGGTGCGCAGTGAAGAACTGCCACGGTGTCGAGGCGCCCCACTCCTCGCCCATGAAGAGCATCGGGGTGAACGGACCGGCGAGGGTCAGAATGGCGGCGATCGAGAGCTGGCCGAGGTCGAGCTGCGCAGAGAGTCGATCTCCGATCGCCCGGTTGCCGATCTGGTCGTGGTTCTGGTCGGCGACGACGAGTCGCCAGGCCGGCATATGCTCGATATCGACGGGTGATCCGTGGTCGTGCTCTCGGAAGGACGAGTACGTCCCATCATGGTAGAACCCACGGGTGACGACTTTCGCCAGTGCGTCGAGGTGCTCGAAGTCGGCGTAGTACCCGGTAGTTTCGCCCGTCAGCGCCACATGGAGCGCGTGATGGAAGTCGTCACTCCACTGCGCGTGGACGCCGAAGCCGCCGCCCTCCCGTGGCGTGATGACCCTCGGATCGTTGAGATCGCTCTCGGCGATCAGGGTCAGGGGGCGTCCGAGGAACGCAGACAGTGCATCCGTCTCGGTCGCCAGTTGCTCGAGGATGTGCACCGGGGACTCGTCGACGAGTGCGTGCACGGCATCGAGCCTGAGGGCGTCGACGTGATAGTCGCGCAGCCACATGAGGGCATTGTCGACGATGTACGAACGAACCTGCGGGGCATCGAGGTTGACCGAGTCGCCCCAGGTGTTCGACGAACCCGACCTCAGGTACGGACCGAAGCGGGGAAGGTAGTTGCCGCTCGGACCGAGATGGTTGTAGACGACATCCTGGATGACGGCGAGACCGCGAGCATGGCAGGCATCGACGAATCGTTGGTAGGCGGTCGGACCACCGTAGGTTTCGTCGACCGCATACCAGAGCACACCGTCGTAGCCCCAGTTGTGGTCCCCGTTGAAGGCGTTCACGGGCAGCAGCTCGACGAAGTCGACCCCGATCGATACGAGGTGGTCGAGTTTCTGCACGGCCGAATCGAGAGTTCCCTCTGGAGTGAAGGTTCCGATATGCAGCTCGTAGATCATGCCGCCGGCGAGTTGCCGGCCGTTCCAGGACGCGTCGCTCCATTCGAACTCTGCCGCGTCGAAGGTGTGCGACAGTTCGTGCACCGAATTCGGCTGTCGGCGTGACCGCGGGTCGGGGAGCGGGTGCTCGTCGTCATTGAGCAGATAGCCGTAGTCGGAGCCGGTGAGGCCGGCATCCGCTGCCCACCAGCCCTCTCCGGTGCCGGTCATCGGATGCCGCTGCCCGTCGAGCAGCAGCGTCAGCCGTTCGACCGACGGTGCCCAGACTTCGAAGCTCATGACTGCGGCCTTTCTGCTGCGCCTGCTTCTGCGGGTGCTTCAGCGGGTGCGTTTGCGGATATTGCTGCGGGTGCTTTCGTCGCTGCTCCGACGAGTGCTTTCGTCGGGGCGAGCAGCGCGACCGGGTAACGGTCGAACACGTCGGCGAGCGAAAGGGTTCCGCCAGGGAACTCCCGCCCGGTGAGCACGTCGGTGACCGGGCGACCGGCGAGCACGATCGTCGTGTCGTGCCATCCGCCGCTTTGTGCAAGGCCGAGAGGAAGGCGTGTCGCGAGAGTCACGACCTCCCCGCTGTCGAAACCGATGAGGTGCTTGCGCGCCTGGCCGAAGGCGGTGACCGGTGCGTAGCGGAAGAAGAGTTCCGGGTGGTCACGCCGAAGTCGCAGCGCGCGGCTTGTCACAAGCAGTTTCGCGGCTCCCGTCTCGTCGATCTCCGGGCGGCTTCCGGCGTCGATCGCGGCGAGGTAGAGCCGACGGATGTCGAAGTCGACCGGCCGTCGGTTGTCGGGGTCGACGAGGGAGGTCTCCCAGAGTTCGCTTCCCTGGTAGACATCCGGAACGCCCGGGGCGGTGAGCTGGATCAGCTTCGCCGAGAGCGAGTTCGACCAGCCCGGCTGTTCGATCGTGTCGAGGAGTCCCCGAAGGATCCTGACCACGCGCTCGTCGTCGAATGCCGAGTCGATGAGTGCATGCATCCGCTTCTCGAAGTCTTCGCGCGGCGCGTTCCAGCGGGTCGAGTTGCCGGCCTCGCGCGCAGCCTTCTCGGCATAGGCGTGCAGTCGTTCGCGGCTCGCCGGCCAGGATCCGACGATCGCCTCCCAGAGCAGAGCCTCGAGGGGGCCGTCTCCGAGCGGAGACTCTCCGCGCAACTCGCCGAGAGCCGTCTCCCAGTCGTTCGGCACCTCGGCGAGCACGGAGATGCGCGCGCGCACGTCTTCCCCGCGCTTAGTGTCGTGGGTCGACAGGGTCGTCAGCGACGACGGGAAGCTCGCCTGTCGAAGCTGCTGGCGGCGATGGAATTCGGCGACACCGATCGAGAATTCGCTCGGATCGGCTCCGACCTCGGTCAGCGACCCGAGTCGCGTGTAGCGATAGAAGGCGGTGTCTTCGACGCCCTTCGCCATCACCATCCCGGAGGTCTGCTGAAATCGGATGGCGGCCGGATGCTCGGGGTCGAGCAGCACGGGAACAAGAGTGTCGATCGTCTCCGCGAGCTCCGGTCGGTGCTGTTTGGCTGCCTTTGCGGCCTCACGGAGATGCTCGGCCCCGAGGGGTAGGTAGGAGCGGTAGACGGGGAAGCAGGCGAGCAGTTCCGCGAGGGAATCCGCCGTCGGAGAGAGCTTCCAGCCCTCATCGGCGACAGTCTGCTCGACGGATGATCCCAGGTCGCGCTCGAGACGCAGCACCTCGGAGCGGAGGATGCCGTCGGCGATCGAGCGCTTCGTGTCGTGAATGAGCCCAGACCACGACACGCGCCTGTTGCTCTCGCGCAGGCGGCTGTCGAGCTCGTCGAGCGCCTCACGGCCGGCGGGGTCGACCAGTACGCGATCGACATCCGCGAGCGCGTCGTAGCCGGTCGTCCCGGCCGTCGCCCAGGAGGTCGGCAGTTGCTCGTCACCCTCGAGGATCTTCTCGACGAGCACATAGGACTCGCCGGTGGCGGCGGCAAGCGCATCGAGATATGCGCCAGGGTCGGCGAGTCCGTCCGGGTGGTCGACCCGGAGTCCGTCGGCGAGGCCCTCGGCGATCCAGCGCACGATCTCGCGATGCGACTCCTCGAAAACCTCGGGAAGCTCGACCCTGATCGCAGCGAGCGTGCTCACCGCGAAGAATCGCCGATAGTTGAGTTCGGCGTCTTCGCGACGCCAGTTGACCAGTTCGTAATGCTGGCGATCGTGCACCTGCTGAGGCGTCGACCCCTCTACGGCTGTGCCGGGAGCGATCGGGTAGCTGTTGTCGAAGTAGTGCAGTTCGTCGCCCACGACCTCGAGATCGTCGAGCGAGTCGTCGGCGAGCACGGGGATACGGATGCGATCGTTCCCGAACTCCCAGTCGATGTCGAACGCCGTCGCATACTTCGACCCGCGGCCGAGCTTCAGAAGATCCCACCACCAGGGGTTCTGGGTCGGGGTGGCGACGCCAACGTGATTCGGCACGATGTCGACGAGCACGCCGAGGCCGAGCGCGCGCGCTGCGGCGGAGGCGGCATCCATTCCCGATGATCCACCCCGCGTCGGGTCGATGAGCGAATGGTCGGTCACGTCGTAGCCGTGATCCGACCCTTCCTCGGATTTCAAGAGGGGGGAGAAGTACAACCAGTCGGCGCCGAGGTCATGCACGTAGTCGGCGACGTTCGCGACCGCGAAGAGATCGAATCCTCCCCTGATCTGCAGGCGGTACGTCGAAATCGGGATACGCATCAGCCAACCTCCGGCATGTGGGGGAGCGACGTCGGCGTATTCGCACCGGCCGCCGCAGTCAGTGAGGATGCGACCGAGTGATCGACCTCCACCTCTGGCGCAACGTACTCCCGAAGGATCACGAGCGACTTTGCGGTGACCGAGATCACATCCCCTGCCGTTCGCGGAGCGGAATCGGCCTCATTGCCCGCTGTGTCGACGACGACCTCCCACATTCCGCCGAATTCCGCGGACGGCAGCGTGAAATCGACGGCGTCATCGTGGGCATTGAAGAAGATGGTGAAGTTTACGTCGGTGACACTCTGCCCGCGGGCGTCACGCCCGTGGATGCCGTTACCGTTGAGGAACACGCCGATCGATCGACCGAATCCGGCGTCCCAGTTCTCCTCCTCCATCTCGGTACCTGCCGGGGTAAGCCAGACGATGTCGGAGAGCGGCTCACCCTGGCCGCGCTTCACCGGCCGACCGTCGAAGAAGCTGCGTCGACGGAAGGTCGGATGCTCCTTCCGCAGCCGTGCTAGCGCCGAAACGAAGTCCGAGAGCGATTGGTCAGCCGTGTCCCAGTGCACCCACGACAGCTCGGAATCCTGGGCGTAGGTGTTGTTGTTGCCCTGCTGAGTGCGGCCGAACTCGTCACCGTGCAGGATCATCGGAACTCCTTGTGACAGCAGCAGAGTCGCGAGGAAATTGCGTTCCTGCCGTGCGCGGATCGCGAGCACCGCTCTGTCGTCGGTCGGTCCCTCGACACCGGAGTTCCACGAGCGGTTCGTCGATTCACCGTCGTGGTTGTTCTCGCCGTTGGCGTCGTTGTGTTTCTCGTTGTAGGAGACGAGGTCGGCGAGCGTGAAACCATCGTGGGCTGTCACGAAGTTGATGGAGGCGACAGGGCGGCGGCCGTCATCCTCGTATAGATCCGCCGATCCGGTGATGCGAGACGCGAACTCACCGAGCGTCGACGGCTCGCCGCGCCAGAAGTCGCGAACGGTGTCGCGGTACTTTCCGTTCCACTCCGTCCACTGCGGGGGGAAGTTGCCGACCTGGTAGCCGCCCGGCCCGACATCCCAGGGCTCCGCGATGAGTTTCACCTGGGAGACGATCGGATCCTGCTGCACCATCTCGAAGAACGTCGACAGCTTGTCGACCTCGTAGAACTCGCGGGCGAGGGTCGAGGCGAGGTCGAATCGGAAGCCGTCCACGTGCATCTCGATCACCCAGTAGCGCAGGCTGTCCATGATCAGTTGCAGGGTGTGCGGGTTTCCGGCGTTGAGCGAATTGCCAGTGCCGGTGTAGTCCATGTAGAACTGCTTATCGTCGTCGACCAGGTGGTAGTACGCCTGATTGTCGATGCCGCGGAAGGAGATGGTCGGGCCGAGATGGTTGCCCTCGGCGGTGTGGTTGTAGACGACGTCGAGGATGACCTCGATGCCGGCATCGTGCATCGAGCGCACCATGCCCTTGAACTCCTGTACCTGCTGGCCGAGGTCGCCGGTGGAGGAGTAGCTGTTCTGCGGAGCGAAGAAACCGATGGTGTTGTAGCCCCAATAGTTACGGAGCCCCTTGTCGAGCAGGGTCGAATCCTGCACGAACTGATGAACCGGCATCAGTTCGAGGGCCGTGATCCCGAGCTTCAAGAGGTGCTCGATGATCGCCGGATGAGCGAGGCCGGCGTAGGTGCCGCGCTGGTCTTCCGGAACGTCGGGATGCAACTCCGTGAGGCCCTTCACGTGGGCCTCATAGATCACCGTTTCGTTGTACGGGATGCGCGGATGACGGTCGCCAGCCCAGTCGAAGAACGGGTTGATGACGACGCCGAGCACCATGTGTTTCGCCGAGTCGAGGTCGTTCTCCGAGAGCGGGTCGCCGAAGTTGTAGGCGAACAGCGACGGATCCCAGTCGATGTCTCCGCAGGTGGCCTTTGCGTACGGGTCGAGCAGCAGCTTGTTCGGATTGCCGCGCTGCCCGGTCTTCGGGTTGTACGGGGAGGTCACCCGATAGCCGTAGCGCTGTCCGGGTTGCACCAGCGGAAGGTACGCGTGCCACACATGGGCGTCGACCTCGACGAGAGACACGCGGTTCTCGTCGCCCTTCTCGTCGAAAAGGCAGAGCTCCACCTCCTCGGCGACCTCACTGAAAAGCGCGAAATTCGTTCCGCTTCCGTCGAAAGTCGCTCCGAGCGGATACGCCGATCCTGGCCAGGTTTCCATGATTCTCCCTGCTTGGTTCGAAACGTAACCGTAACCGGACCACAAGGTCCCGAGCGAACCGGCCCTCCCCCCCCTTGACAACCGTCGCCGATCACGGGGTGTCGTGCACCGGCCAATTCGGCGTATTGTCAGAAGAGAACACGGGAGTCCGGTGAGCCGGGCTGAGAGGAAGCTTCTCCAAGCTTCGACCGTCGAACCTGATCTGGATCATGCCAGCGCAGGGAGGCAATCTCTCCGGTTCGGGGCATCCGCCCCGAGCGATACCCGTGCCCTCTCAACGATAAGGGGCACGACAATGAATGCACTTCTCACACCGGTTTCAGCCCGCCGCATCACCGCGCGCTGGCGGGTGGTGGATATCGTCGTCGCGAGCGTCCTCGGCGTCGCGGCATCCCTCGTCTTCTTCGCCTGGAACAACACCTACAACGTCGTCACGACACCGCTCGCGGCCGTCCTGCCCGGTTCCCAGGCTCTGCTCTACGGATTCTGGCTGTTCGCCGGCGTGCTGGGTGCACTCGTCATCCGGAAGCCTGGGGCCGCGCTCTTCACCGAGATCGTCGCTGCAGTCGTCTCCGCGCTCCTCGGAGCCCAGTGGGGCGGATTCGCGACGATCGAGGCCGGCCTTGTGCAAGGGCTCGGAGCCGAACTGATCTTCCTCGTCTTCCTCTATCGGCACTGGAACGCCGTGGTCGCCGTACTCGCGGGAGCAACGGCCGGGCTCGCGATGGCGATCAACGACATCGTGAACTACTACCTCGCATCCGGCACGCCCTTCCAGCTCATCTACACGGTCAGCGCAATCATCTCGGGAGCCGTGATCGCGGGACTCGGATCGTGGTTCCTCGTGCGTGGCCTGGCGAAAACCGGTGTGCTCAGTCGGTTCGCCTCCGGGGGTGCCGTCCGGGTATGAGCGACGTCGCGGTCGTCCGGTCCGAGGGCTGGGGCTGGCGCCACGCCGGACGCAAAGAGTGGGCGGTGCGCGGCCTCGACCTCGTGATCCGACCGGGCGAGCGCGTTCTGCTGCTCGGGGCATCCGGAGCCGGTAAATCGACACTGCTCGCGGCGCTCGCCGGGGTGGTCGGTGGAGAGGACGACGGCGAATCCGAGGGGTCGCTGCTGGTCGGCGGCCTCGCTCCCGCAGCCTTCCGCGGGGCGGTCGGACTGCTGCTTCAGGATCCGGATTCGCAGGTAGTGCTCTCGAGGATCGGGGACGATGTCGCCTTCGGCTGCGAGAATCTCGGGGTGCCGCGGGACGAGATCTGGCGTCGCGTCGGTGACTCGCTGGCAGCCGTCGGACTCGACCGGTCACTCGAGCATCCGACCGGGAGTCTCTCCGGGGGGCAGAAGCAGCGGCTCGCACTCGCCGGCATTCTCGCGATGCAGCCGGCGCTCATCCTGCTCGACGAACCCACCGCGAACCTCGACCCGGACGGGGTGATCGAGGTGCGGGATGCGGTTGCGCGCGTCGCCGCGAACACCGGCGCGACCCTGGTGATCGTCGAACATCGCGTCGACATCTGGTGGGGAGTCGTGGATCGCGTCGTCGTGCTCGCACCCGGCGGGGGAGTGTTGGCCGACGGCGCTCCGGATGTCGTGCTCGCAGAGCAGGGGGAGGCTCTCGCGGCGAGCGGTGTGTGGGTGCCGGGCTTCATGCCGGTGGTTTGTCGTGACCGGGCACCCGCGGGACGGGAGCTGGTGCGCGTGCAGCAGCTCGCCATCGCTCGGACGAAGGATGCCGTCATTCAGTCCGGCATCTCCCTGACGATTCGGGCGGGCAGTTGCCTCGCCATCTCAGGGCCGAACGGCTCGGGTAAGTCGACGCTCGGCCTGACCATCGGCGGCTTGCTGCAGCCGGCGTCCGGCACGATAACCGCTCCCTTCGGACTCTCGTCGGATGACCCGCTCCGCTGGAAGTCGAGTCAACTGGTGTCGCGCATCGGCACGGTGTTCCAGGATCCTGAACACCAGTTCGTCAGCGGCACCGTTCGCGGCGAGCTCGAGATCGGTGCGAAAGCCGTCGGATTGTCTGCCACAGAAACCGACCGGCGCGTCGCCGGGCTCGTGACTCGACTTCGGCTCGATCACCTGCTCGACGCGAATCCGTTCACTCTCTCCGGTGGCGAGAAGCGACGACTCTCGGTTGCGACGGCGCTCGTGACCCGTCCGGCGGTACTGATCCTCGACGAACCGACCTTCGGCCAGGATGCCCGCACCTGGGCGGAGCTCGTGGCTCTCGTCGTCGAGCTGCTCTCCTTGGGGAGTGCCATCGTCGCCGTCACGCACGACGATCGTTTCATCGACGCCGTCGCCGACGAGCGGTTGCACCTTGTGGCGGGTGTGACATGACCGCGCTTCTTGCTCCCGCTCGCGGGACCCGGGTCATCCACCGCATCAATCCGGTGTCGAAGCTCGTGGCCTCGGCTGTCATCGGCATAGCGCTCGTGCTGAGCATCGACTGGGTGTCGGCGACGGTCGCACTCGCCTTCGAGGCCGTTCTGTTCTTCTTCGCCGGGGTGGGGCTTCGGCGCTTCGTCGTGCGAACATCGCCCGTCTGGATCGCTGCGTTGTTCGCTGCGATCACAATCCTGTTTTACGGGAAGCCGTTTGGTCAGAGCCATTTTCGCGTGTTGCTCGCAAACGTGACAGACGGCTCGATCACGCTCTCCATCGCGACGCTTCTGAGGGTGCTGGCGATCGGCCTGCCCGCCGCCGTTCTCTTCATCACGGTCGATCCGACGGATCTCGCTGACGGGCTCTCCCAGGTGCTTCGACTGCCCTCCCGATTCGTGCTCGGTGCACTCGGCGGGTTGAGACTCGCCGGCCTTTTTCTCGACGATTGGCGATCACTCGAACTCGCCCGGCGCGCCCGGGGGATAGCCGACCGAGGTCGACTCCGCCGATTCGCCGGACAGGCATTCGCTCTGCTCGTGCTGTCGATCCGGCGAGGAAGCAAGCTGGCGACCGCGATGGAGGCCCGCGGATTCGGCGCTCCGATCCGCCGCACCTGGGCGCGGGAATCCCGCCTCGGTACCGCGGATTTCGCGCTCATCGCCATCTCCCTGACCGTCGCAGGCACGGCCGTCGCCATCTCGGTGGCGACCGGTCACTGGAACTTCCTGGGCGGCGCATGACCACCGCTTTGCGGCCCGGACCGCGGCCCACAGACGACTGCGGCGCATGAACATCGCTTCGCTCGTGCGATCGATCTCGACTGTGCCTCGCCCGGTGGTACTCATCGATGGTCGGTCCGGCTCCGGCAAATCATCGCTCGCCGACGAGCTCGCGCCGGCCCTCGGTGCCCAGCTCGTGCGGCTCGATGACATCTACCCCGGCTGGGACGGACTGCAGACGGGCAGCGATCATGTGCACGAGTTCGTGCTGACGTCGCACCCGCGCTGGCAGGCTTGGGATTGGGATACCGATTCCCCCGGCGAATGGCGGGAGCTCGACGCATCCGCTCCGCTTGTGATCGAGGGTGCCGGCACCCTCAGCGCCGCGAACCGCAGACTCGCGACCTATGGGATCTGGATCGAGCTGGATGCCGCGACCCGCAAACAGCGTGCCCTCGCCCGTGACGGCGACCTCTACGCACCTCACTGGGAGCGCTGGGCCGCGCAGGAGGAGGCTTTTGCCGCGAGCGGGCACCCGCGAGGCCGCGCCGACATCGAGCTCGTCGGCTGACGCCGTGCCGCCGGTGGTCGAGCCTGTCGAGACCCGCAAATGTGGTGCTCCGGTGAACAACCTCGCCCGAGCTGTGGGGCCGACTGGTCGCACGCGTGTTCCGGAGGGTCCGAGCCCTTTCCCGGGACCCGTTGCATCACGGCGGGGTCGCGTGCTTCGACACCCGCAATCGGCGCAGTCCAGAGATCAGGCGCCAGCCTGTTTCAGGGCAGACTCGAGCAGCTCGATGTCGATCTCGGCGTGCTCGCGACCGATGGCGCTCGCCTCCTCCGCGTTCCCTGTCGAGATCGCCTCGACGAGGGTGATGTGGTCGACGAGCGCGCGTGCCTCCATCGTCTTCATCCCCTTCGGAGAGCCCCACAGGTGTGCCGGAGCGGCGATGCTGATCCGCGACTCGAGCTCGATGATCACCTCGCGAAGCGTCGCGTTGCCCGCGGCGTCGAGGATTGCGAGATGCAGGAGCTCATCGGCCTTTTGCGACGGGTGACCCGAACCGGCGTTCCGAAATGCATCGAGACGTTTGTGCAGCAGCGCGATGTCGTGTTCGGTGCGGTTTTCCGCTGCTGCACCGGAGGTCGGCCCAGAGAGCCGGCTGAGTGCTTCACTCGTATCGCGCAGCGAGTCCCACCGAGCCGAGAGCGTCCGATGCACCGACGCGCTTGACGAGAGCGCGCTCGGAGGGAAGCCTGGATCCGGGTAGGTATTCGCCGATGGCGACCGCGGTAATCAGTCGGTCAGAGATCTCGTCGATCCGGGAGGTCGATGATATCGGTCGCTTGAGCGAGCCCGCTCTGTCGTCTCCCACATCGCCACGGTACGCCGATCGCTGCGACTGTCGTCACACCCCAATCAGCGCCTCGTGGGTCCACACCATGAAATCCCATCGAATGGTCTTTTCACGAGACCATGAAACAGGCACACTGGATAATGATCCGGGGTGGTACCGAGTAATCCGCCCTCTTGTTCCCAAGGAGTCATCTGGATGTCGACCGTTGCCCCCCTGCTCGTCCCGTTTCGTGAGTGGCACACCTGGGTTCGGGTGACGACTCCGGACGAGCAACGGGACGGCGCGATTGCCCTCGTGATCCTGCACGGCGGACCGGGAATGGCGCACGACTACCTGCGCACTCTCGAAGCGCTGGCCGACGAGACCGGACGCACGGTCATCCATTACGACCAGTTGGGCTGCGGCCGGAGTACCCATCTGCCGGACGCACCTCAGGAATTCTGGTCGCCACAACTCTTCGTCGAGGAATTCGAGAACTTACTGAAGCATCTCGGCTACGACCGGGTGCACGTGCTTGGGCAATCCTGGGGCGGAATGCTCGGATCCGAGATCGCGGTGCGCCGGATACCTCAGGTGCAGAGCCTCGCGATCTGCAATTCGCCGGCCTCGATGCAGTTGTGGGTCGAGGGTGCCGCCGAGCTGCGCGCGCTGCTTCCGCCCGAGGTGCAGGATGCCCTCGACCGGCATGAAGCGGACGGCACGGTGAGCGACCCCGAGTATCTCCGCGCCACCGAGGTCTTCTATTCGCGCCATGTCTGCCGTCTCAACCCGACTCCCCAGGATCTCGCGGACAGCGAGGCCCAGATGGAAGCCGAGCCCACGGTGTATCACACGATGAATGGGCCGAACGAGTTCCACGTCATTGGCACACTGCGCGACTGGAGCGTGATCGATCGCCTGCCGCTGGTGACCGTGCCGACCCTCGTGGTGGCGGGCGAATTCGATGAGGCCACAGCCGCGACCTGGCAACCGTTCGTCGACCTGATCCCCGGCGCTGACAGCCATGTCTTCGCGGGAGCGAGCCACTGCACCCATCTCGAGCAGCCGGAAGAGTTTCGGGCCATCATCGCCCGGTTCCTCGAAATGCACGAGAACTGAACGCCGCCGGTAATTCCCTTTCGCTAACCCGACCTTCGGCTGTTTTGCGCGCTGGGCGATCCTGCTCGACTATCTCCCGCTGCCGGCGCTGCGCTACGTCTTCGCGGCTGAATCGATGATCGGTATCTCTCCCTCCCCCGCTCGGCGCGGGGCTCGAACTCCCCTCTCATACCCTCCTATCCGCCGGGCGGCCCCATGGATGTCACCGCGGTGCGTCCCGGGTCGATCCTGTACCTAAGGGTGATGACGAAGGGCGCGCTGCTCTCGATGGGAGACATCCACGCGATCATGGCGGAGGGTGAGGCGCGTTCGTCGCGATCGAGGCCGAGGGAATCGCGGTGGTGAGCTTCCGCGCGGTCGATAATCGAGCATGGTGACTTTCGCGACCGACCGCCTGCTTCTGCGGCCCTGGGAGGAATCGGATGTCGACTTCGTCTTCGATCTCTACTCGCGCTTCAAGGTGCAGCGGTTCATCGGGCGGGTTCCGCGGGTGATGGAGTCTCGGGCGGAGGCGGTGGAGCGCGTCGAGCAGTTGGCGAGCCACGAGCATCCAGTGCATGGGTACTGGGCGGTGGGGCTTCGAGACACCGGAGCGCTGGTCGGCACTATTCTCCTGAAGCCCATTCCGGCATCCGGTGATGGAGTGCCGCTGCAGCCCTCGGGCGACATCGAGATCGGCTGGCACTTTCATCCGGATTCCTGGGGCCGGGGCTACGCGACGGAGGCGGCCGCAGCGGTGCTCGATCACGCCTTCGCCGGCGGGCTGACCGAGGTCGTCGCCGTGACCAATCCGCAGAACTTCGCCTCGCGACGGGTCTGCGCGCGCATCGGGATGGCGCACCTCGGCCAGACCGACCGCTACTACAACCAGACCTGCGAGCTGTTCGTCGCGACGAAACCACCCTCGAACTCGCTCTAATTGCTGTTTCGGACAGCGGGACCAGCAACAAGCGCGAGTTCGAGCCTTTTGCCCGGACCGATTGCGCCATCCTGTGGGTTAACCGCTTCGAACACCCTCCAATCGGCGCAATCGGAGGGACTATTGCTCTTCGGCCGAAACGCGGCCACGGCGCCACACCAGCAGTGCAATGGCGAGCAGCACGATCGCGCCGCCGCTGGCGATCCAGGGCAACGGTGACGTCGCGAATCCTGACGGGCTCGAGGCCGCGGGGGAGGCGGCCTTTGCGGGCATCGCCTTCGTGATGGCTGCCTCGATGAGGCCCGCCATGAACGCGGTACCGCGGGCGTTCGGATGCAGCGCGCCCGTCGAGAGGGTGACATTCAATCGAGCGTCGGATCTGAGGCTGACTCCTTGGATGTAGCTCTGGTCGGGCGACGCGCACGCGCTGTGGGCAGCGGTGGCTGCAAGCGCGGAGACGTAGGTGAAGCCAGCTGCTTCGGCCGCCTTCTCCATCGCCGCGTCGAGTGACTGCGCGATCGAGTTGAGATAGCTCACGTCGATTGTGGTGAACGGAAGGCCATTGTTGATGCTCAGTGCTGAGACGTCTTTGCCGGTGACCGTTGCCCGGAAGCATCCGTCCGCCGGCGTGTTCGCAGCGCCCGGAAGGATCGTCGGGTAGCCGACCACGAACACCTTCGCCCGCGGAGCGGCCTTCTTCACTGCAGTGAAGGTCGCGGTGAGGCCGTTCGTTCCTGAGCCGTTGCCATTCGGCAGTGTGTTCGAAATCCGGCCGCCGAGGCTGTCGACCCCGTTCGTGACGTACTTCGAACGACAGGTCGCCTTTCCGGTCGAGAGCACCGGGCCGTTCGCCGACAGCGCGATGCAGTGGGTCGCGATGGCGAAGAATCCGATGTCGTTTCCGCCGATGGTGATCGTGACGACGCGGGTTTTCGCCGAGAGCGCAGGCAGCTGGGTTGGCGCCGTTCCCGACCTGGTCCTCTGAGGCTTGACGGTCACGTTCGCGGTGACGGCGCCGGCGCAGCTGACGTCGGTGAGCGTCATCCCGAGCGAATCGGCCACACGGTGGGGATAGTCACCGCTCGCCTGCAGGCAGCCCGCGACCGGCTTCTCGGTCGCGGGGGAGAGGCCGAGGCCCGAAGCGAAAGAGTCGCCGAGCGCGACGTAGGGGAGGCCTGCGGTGCCGGAGGGCGTCGTATCCGCGAGGGATTGGGAACCGATGGCGAGAGTGAACACCAGTGCTGTGGCAGCAACGATGCGGATCGACCCTCTCACCCCCATCCGAGTTCGTGCAGCTCGTCGTCGTCGATTCCGTAATAGTGCGCGATCTCGTGCACGAGAGTCACGTGAACCTGGTCCCTGAGTTCGTCGAGGTCTGCGCAGACCGACAGCAGCGGCTCTCGGTAGAGCACGATCCGGTCGGGAAGCTCGCCGAATCCGTAGTTTCCACGGCGAGTGATGTCGACGCCGTCGTACTCGCCGAGCAGGCTGAGCGATCCGTCCGCGGGGCGATCGAGCGTCACGAAGGCCACATTCTCGAGCCGGTCGACCATCTCGTCGGGCAGCAGATCGAGCTCGTCGATTACGAGCTTCTCGAATGCCGCGGCATCCAACCCGTCGGAATTCACAGCAGCACCACCAGTGATTCCTGCGCGAAGCCGAGCCAGTTGTAGAGCTCGACCATCGGTTCGCCCTGGTCGAGAACGGCGTCATCAGTCTCGATTCCGAGCCGAGCACCGATGCTGAGTCGGATATCGGTCAACGCTCGGATCCACGCCTGCGCCTCGGCGGCATCCAGTGTCACTTTCGTCGTGGATGTAGCGGCAGCACCTTCCCGAAGCGAGTCGATCAGCACCCGCGTGTTGGCGACCTTCCGCCCGGCGAGGTCGTCGGAGGTGAAGCGGCGAAACTCGGCAGCGGCGTCCGGATCGTCGCGGTACGCCTCGGGTAGCAGGCGTTTCAGCGCTGCGTCGGGCGACGAGTCGGCCCTGGTTTCGAGCAACTCGGCCACCTGGGCTGCGAGCTGTGTCAGCATCCGTGCCTCCTCCGGAAGGAACGACGCGATGTAGACGGTGCCCTTTCGGTGGAAGGCCTTCACTCGTCGGCCTTGGTGAGCGTCGCCCAGAGGCCGAAGTCGTGCATGGCCTCGACGTGACGTTCCATCTCTTCGCGGGTGCCCGTCGCGACGACCGCGCGGCCCTCGGTGTGAACGAGCAGCATCCGTTTGTCGGCCTCGGTCGTCGAGAATCCGAAGTAGCTGCGGAAGATGTAGGAGACGTAGCTCATCAGGTTGACCGGGTCGTTCCACACGATCGTGACCCAGGGCTCACCGAGACGGAGGTCGACGTCGAGGCGAACGTCGAGATTGGTGTCGGAGAGTGTGTCGCTCATCAGCCCTCCCGTGCCCGCAAACACCTGCCGTATAAACACCGAAGGCCCCGCATCTGCGAGGCCCCGGGGTGCCACCTCTCGGCGGCATTGGGGTGACCGACGGGGCTCGAACCCGCGACATCCGGCTCCACAAGCCAGCGCTCTACCAACTGAGCTACGACCACCATGCGTGTCACAACAACCGACGCGACCCGGCAAGCTTATTACAGGTGGGAGGGGACAGTCTGCATCGTCGGGAGAAACTGTTCGACGACGGATGCCGCGAC